>JAQUCQ010000037.1 GCA_028686145.1 Desulfuromonadaceae bacterium
GGGACTTTCAGGGTGATCGACACTCCGCCCAGCCCAACCCGCTTGACCAGGCCGGCAGCGAGCAGCGTCCGCCCACCCCATGAAAAGAGGTGATATTTAATGGAATTACTCCAGCAATTCAGGGTCAGAATATTCATAGACACTCCACTGTTCAGCCGACGGTGAACCCATCGTACTCTTCGACCGGCGCCTGCTCAAGAAAAAATATGCTTCCCGGCCAACAAGTGAAGGACAGAAAGCAGTTTTACGTAAAGGAAAAAACTTAGTTTATATACTTTTACCTATCTATGCATTATATAGTTACAAAGTAACGTGAAGACCTTCTTAAAAATCTGTTGCTGATCCGAATATATTTAAACGCCGGAGCGAAGGAGGCAGTCTGGCAATGATTTTCCTCGTCATCGGTATCAACGCAGCAACAGGTGGAAAGGCGCAATGATGACCAGCACCAGCAATAAAACAAATAATTCACCCTGCCAGCACTCTGAAAAAAAATCAGGCGTACACAAAAACACCGCATTGGAAATGTTTCCGCCGGAAGGTGACATCGGAAATATTGAACTCGCGGACATTATTGATGCGCGTGCAATCCAGTCACTTATGGATAACTTCTATCTCCTTACCAAGATGCCCATGGCCATCGTCAACCTTCACGGTACGATCTTGGTCGACGTGGGGTGGCGGGATGTCTGCACAAAATTCCACCAGATCCATCCTGAAACCTGCAGAAACTGCATCGAATTTGACACCCAACTTTCCGCAGGCATCCCCCATGGAGAATTAAAGCTCTACAAACGCAGGAACAATCTCTGGGATATGGCAACGCCGATCGTAGTCGCCGGCAAACATGTTGGTAACATCTTCACAGGGCAATTTTTCTTTGAAGATGAGCCGCTGGATTTTGATGGTTTCACATTTGTTGCCAAGGAAAACGGGTTTGATGAAAAACAGCTCATAGCTGCTCTTGAAGCAGTTCCGCGCCTGAAAAGGGAAAGCCTCAATACGGGCATGACCTTCTTCCTGGAACTTGCCAATATTCTTTCCAAGTTGAGCTACAGCAATCTTAAACTAGCCAGGTCACTCTCGGAACGGGAGACGTTGATGGCGGAACTGCGCCAGGTTCACGACGAACTTGAAGGACGGGTCAAAGAACGGACCGAAGAGCTGTCTGCTACCGTTGTCACATTACAGAAAGAGATAGATGAACGTCATCGTGCGGAAACCAATCTCCTGCGGTTGAACCGGCTCTATGAGGTGCTGAGCGAAACCAACAAGGCCATCATCCGTGCCCACGATCGCGATTCCCTGTTCGATGACTTCTGCCGCATAGCTGTAGAGCATGGCTGTTTCCGCCTCTCCTGGGTTGGCCTACTGGACGAAGAGAACCATGAAGTGCGCAGCGCGGCAGCCTATGGTGAAACAGGATATCTGGACGGCATCACTATTTCAGTAACGGGAAATCCGCTCGGAATCGGACCGACCGGCATGTCGATACGTGACGGCAGTTATCACATCTGTAATGATTTCCGGAATGACCCGTGCACCCAGCCCTGGCATGAACGCGGTCGCGCCCATGGGATCCGATCTTCGGCTTCCGTTGCCTTACGAGAGGAGGGGCGGATAATTGGTGCCCTCACCTTGTATGCAGAAGAAACGGGTTTCTTTGACCAGCAGCAGGCGGAACTGCTCGTACAAATGGGGGCAGACATCTCTTTTGCCCTTGATAACATGGCACGTGAGACACGCCGCCAGAAGGCGGAACAGTCTCTGCAGGCGGAAACTTTTGGTCGATTGAGGGCTGTTGAAACCCTCCACGAGAAAGAACAGATGCTCATCCAGCAGAACCGGCAGGCGGCCATGGGAGAAATGATCGGCAATATCGCCCATCAGTGGCGCCAGCCCCTCAATGTACTTGCACTATTGGTCCAGCAGATCAAGCTGTTTTACGATATGGGCTCACTATCAAAGGAGGACTTGCACTCCTGCATAAGTAAATCGATGGACTCAATCAACCACATGTCTCAGACCATCAACGACTTCAGAAACTTTTTCAAGCCTGACAAGGAAAAAGTTGCATTCCTGCCCCATGAAGTGGTTACCAAGACCGTAGCACTAGTTGAAGACAGTTTCAGAAATGAACAGATCAGGATCGATGTCAATGCCGTAGCCAAGCCAGCAATTACCGGGTTCCCGAACGAATATTCCCAGGTCGTGCTCAATATCTTGATGAATGCCAGGGATGCATTACAGGAAAAACGTCCCGATGGCGCATTAGTCACCATAACCATCAGCACAAAAGGGAAGAAAACCATCGTAGCCATTGCCGACAATGCCGGCGGCATTAAAAAAAATATCATGGACAAGATTTTTGAGCCGTACTTCACCACCAAAGGGCCAGACAAAGGGACGGGTGTTGGGTTGTTCATGGCAAAAACCATCATCGAGAAGAACATGAATGGCAGATTGAGCGTCCGCAATACAGCTGCAGGGGCAGAGTTCAGAATCGAAGTATGAGTGGTAACGACACTTCCAGAGGAGCAGATCCGGCCGCATAAACAGATTATGCTTCCCCTGCAGAATGGCGTATAATTTACCTACTGATGGTTGTGGTGGAACCGTTCAGCAGGCGCACCACACATCACGGCCCGTCCGAGGCTGCGAAGGGGAAGCGCCTTCATCCTGTTCATGCAACGGAGGATGCCATGCGACACATTGTGATTCAGTTTCTGCTGTTTTTCATCATCATGGGCGCCCCGGCGCATGCGCTGGACATTCAGGGGTTGGCCAACTGCACGGTCAAGGTTTTCAAAGAGATTAACCGCATTGATGCGTGGTCAGGCAAGGCTCCCGAGCAGTGCCCCGCCAATATTTACGTAGAGAAACGCCCGACCGGAATTTTCGTAACCACGTGGGTTTCGACCAATTCTGAGAAAGGCTGGGTCAGAACCTCTTTTTCAGCCGCAATGGGCTTTACCGAGATTGCCGGCAAAGACTCCCTCAAAAAGGCCAGCAGTGACATAACGGCTCGTGCCGCCCGTATTGAACGCTGTCTTAACTCCATAATCACGGTCAACAATCCGCTTGAGTGCCGGGATTACGCGGTCAAGTCGTATCTGGCTGGAGAAGACACCGGTACGGAGAACGAAAGGCTCGTCTGGCTGGATGACAATGGGCGCCATACTGTTGGTGAATATTCATACGGGGATACCACCTCGACGCCCAGCCCTCCCGCCGACCTTTTCAGCACTCAGGAATTACCGGTGGGGGTAAAGCTGGATATTCACATGCGAACAAGGAATTAAGCCGTATACCGGAGGCCGGAATATGATCGTGTGACATAATGAGCAGCTGAAGGCACGACGACACTATTTCGGATAATGCCATGAATGTAGGCGCCGTAAAAGATTACTATGCCCTTCTGGGAGTTGATACTTCCGCACTGACCAGCGAGATTCATAAAGCGTACTGGCGGAAAGCCTCCCAATACCACCCCGACAAAGGTGGGAATCATGAAATGATGGTTCAAATCACCGAGGCATGGAGTATTCTCTCCGACCCTTCCAAACGAGCCAGATACAACCAGATGCGCGACCCTCTGCAGAGGCGGTGGAACAGCAAAAAGTTTGATGAAGACGTGCTGGCAGCACGTAACAAAGCCGATACTTACGCCCGTTCATGGGCCGAATTTGAAAATGTCTATCAAAAAGCCTTCTATACCTTCAATCAGGATTTCTACGGTAAAGACTTCGACATCAAGGCATCGGGGCCCTACTCTCCTTTGATGAATTCCACGGCTGAAAACACACTTACAAATAAGGTGACAAACAATGACTTGAAAGAGCACCGCAGCGCCATCGTCGGCTACGTTTTCAAGGCAATCATCATAATCCTGGTATTTGTGTCCGTTTTCTTCTGGCAACGAAACAATGCCGGCAACGGCAGGTATGTGCCTCTGGGCCATAAAGAGCCATACCCTATGATCATGGACACATCAAGCGGCGCAGTATATATTCTGGAAAAGAATGCCGAAGGCATTTCTTCATGGAAGGAGACCACCCGACCGCTTTCCTCTGGGCATAAATAAGCATCACTTCGCATTAAATTGAGACTGGGCATAGCGAAACAAGGCACCGTGGCCATCTTGCCGGTTACAGAGCGTAACCGTACCTCCCAGCCGGTTTGCAATACTCTGCACAATGGCAAGTCCCAGGCCGCTACCGGTTTCATCGGTGCCAACAACCCGGTAAAATGGCTCAAAAAGCCGCTCTTCCTCGCCTGCCGGGATCCCGCGGCCGCTATCGATTACCTGAAATATCACCTGACCTTCTTCACGAAACAGCTCCACATCTACCGTCCCACCGGCCGGGGTATAGCGAACAGCATTATCAACGGCGTTACGCACCAGTATAGCCAACGCATCGGCAGGAGCGATCACGATAATCTCATCAAGGCGTTCACACCCCAGATCGATCCCTTTGGCAGCGGCTATCGGCATCATATCCTCAAGCACCTCTCGGACCAGCTGGTCAACGCGCAGTTCTACAGCTAAATCGACACTGGATTGGTGCCGAGCCAGAGAAAGTAATTGATTCAGCAGGGTGCGGGTACGGGCCAGCCCATTTTTTAGCTGCTGGAGACGCTCCGATCTTTCCTGAGAGGAAACGCTTCTCTCCAGATTCTCAGCCTGGAGGGTCAGGGCCGTTATCGGCGAGCGCAACTCATGGGCGGCATCGGCAATAAAACGGCGCTGCTGTTCAAGCGCCTCGTCAAGGCGGTGCATCAGACCGTTGATGGAAACGACAAACGGCCGGATCTCCTCCGGCACACCGACCTCAGGGAGCTTTGTCAGATTGGTGTCGTCCCGTTGGTCCAGTAGATGGGAGAGCTCGGTGACCGGAATAAGTGAGCGCCGGACGACCAAAGCGGTCAATACAATCAAAAACGGCACCAGCAACAACACTGGGATCAGAGTGCGCAAGCCGCTGTCCCGGGCGGTCTCATTGCGGACTGCCGTCAACTGGCCGACCGCGATTCTTCTGCCGGACGGCAAAGTGCGGACAAACAACCTCCAGGCATCTCCCCGGCTGGTGATGGTCTGGAATCCTTCCGGCAGATTGGACGGAATTGCAGGGAGTGCTGCCGGACTGTCCGAGGCACCCTCCTGTTCCGGTGATCCCAGATAACGGATGATAATCCGCGCATCGGGATCCCGGTTTTCCTCCGCAGCGGTCATTCCGGCCCACGGCTCGACCGTCTTGCCGGAGCGCCCCACCAGCAGCGCCACTTGGTGGAGTTGATCATCCTGTAATTCCTGGGCCTCCCGAAAGGCCTGAAAAAAAGAACATATTCCGGCAACAATGCCGCTCATGACCGCCACCACGGCAATCCAGCCGGAAAGCTGCCGACGCAGGGATTTGTTCATCTGTTTCGATCCACCATCCATCCCATCCCCCGCACGTTTCTAATCGAATCACTGCCCAGCTTTTTGCGCACGGCATGGATGAGGAACTCGACGGCATTGCTCTCCACCTCCTCGTTCCAACCATAGATGCGGGTTTCCAGCTCTTGACGCGACAAGATAGCGCCAGGTCTGATCAACAGGGCCTGCAGCAGTGCAAACTCTCGGGCGGTCAGGCGGCAGCTCTGTTCACCGCATGTAGCATCCTTGGTCACCGGGTCAAGCCGCAATATGCCGTTCGTCAACAGCGGTACAGCTTGGCCGCTTTGGCGGCGCACAACGGCTCGCATGCGAGCCAGCAATTCCCCCACGGCAAACGGTTTGACCAGATAATCGTCCGCACCCAGATCCAGCCCCCTGATCCGCTCATCCAGCCCGTCGCGGGCCGTCACAATCAGCACCGCAGTTGAATCGCCGCGGCTGCGCATCCGTTCAAGCACAACGAGTCCATCCTGTTTGGGCAACCCCAGATCAAGGATCACCATATCATACTCGCCGGATTCAATCGCATCGGAAGCGCTGACACCGTCCCGCACCCAGTCCACGGCATACGCAGCATCCCTCAGCGCCTGTTGCGCTGCCTCACCGATCATCCGGTCGTCTTCAACCAGCAGTACCCGCATCAAATCTCCTGCACTTCTTCGCTATTGTTTGAATATACCACATTCTCCCGGTGCGGCAACAGCAGGGCGGCCAGCACTATCGCCGTCAAATAAACCATCCCCCATGCCCAGAGGACGTCGCTTAAAAAGTGCCCTCCCTGGGCAATACGGGCATACCCCATCAACAGACCGAAAATAAGGCCACCTGCCAGCCATCGCCGTGCGAGCACAGGTTTAGTACGGCGATAGATAAAAAACGGCGCCATCAGGTAAAAGGCAGCGGAGGCATGTCCGCAGGGGAAGGAACGGCCCGTGCCGGTAAGATCCGGTTGCCAGGGCTGATAAAACTGTGTGGTGCCACCAAAGTTAATTACGTCACGCGGACGGGGGCGGCCCCAGTGATCCTTGAAGACGGCATTTACCATCAGACCCGGCCCCAGCGCGAGCAACAGTACCAGAAAAATTCCTTGCCGGCGCCATGGACGCCACTGTTGCTTGAAACTGCCGTAACAGGCAGCGCACAAGCCGAAGATTGCCACAACAAGAGCCGGGTAGCGATCAAGATGATAGAGCAACTTCCACGGGAACCGCTCTCCAACCGGCCAGCCGCCGGATTTATAAAATTGAGACGATACCCACACGTCAGCACCGGTGTGGGCAATAAGCACGGTTGTCACCGCAAGGAACAACAGCACCACTATAACTTCCAACCAGTTTACGGACTTCATGACATTTCCCATTCGCACAAACTTATTACGATTATCTTTATGGTTTATGCATCACTCTAATCAACTCATTATTCCCTTTCAATTTACATTCAAGTTGCATCAGCTCCCCAGAGGTGTAAACCGTTTCCCCCTTGCCAATTTCAACTTTTAACTTGGCAATCCGTTCTGGCAGACTGTCCACTGAGTCGGAGCAGTTTTTGCTGTAAACCAGGCATTCATCTTTTCCTTCGATTTGCCCAGCGGCAAAAACAGGAAGTGCACTAAGTACGACAACGACGGCACAAACGGCTACGATAACATTTTTCATAATTTGGCCCCTTTCCTTTTGTTTGACGCTAATTAGGTATCCAGCCGCGCCGTATTAACGGTGCTGCCAGAAGACGGTAGAACCCCATGACCGGCGGGTAGAACCGTTCAGCAAGGCAGAGTTTATCTCGGAGTATCAGCTGGGAGCTGGTGAGTGCCACCAGTGCCGCTCCAGCCATGTCCAGCGGAAAGTGGACTCCCAGATAGATCCGTGCCCAGGCCACCGGTAGCCCCAGAAATGCCAGTAACAAACCCACCGGCCGAGAACGGTCATGCACAAGAAGGCTGAAAGCAACCGCCCAAAGCAAAGTCAGATGGTCACTTGGAAAGGATGAGTCCGGTGCATGGGCGAGAAAAGTATGCCCCAATCCGATCATAAATGGACGGGGATGCTGCCAAATAAGGCCGATAACCTGATTGATCAGCAATCCGGCTAGCCCTGACAGAGTGGCTCCGAGCATCAGCTTGCGCAGTTTTTCATCACCGCGGAGCCATCCGAGAGTCAGCATGAGCGGCACCAACCAGACGAGCCATTCGGCCAGTCCCTCAGCCACGGACAGCACCAAGGCCGGAGGATGTGCCGGGGCGTTCAGTATTAAAAACAGCGCTTGGTTCAATTTTTCCATCACAACTCCGCAAACAGCCGAGAGACTAATGCTCTGACCAGTATTTTTCTGTCCTGTTACAAACGGTTAGTATCCCGTCTCTTGCCCGTTATTACGGGCTCTTGTCCTTATCCCCGTCTCCTCTGATCGAGAGACGGGGTGAGGTTGCCACCGGTTTAGTTACTAGTCCGGATTAGGGCCTTCCGGCGCGTTTTCCAGCAGCTTGCCAGTTTGGGCATCTACGCCGACTTCCTGCGTGACCTTGCCGTGTTTAATATCGAAAGAGTAGCGCAGGCCGCTACCGCCGTGTTCTTTTTCCAGTTCCTCATCAGTTATTTTGCCTGGATGAGCCTTGAGGGCTATTAACCGCGCCTCGCTCATGCTGACCTTGGCTTTCCCTGCAAGCTTTTGCCCCGTATAGGCTTGCGCGGACAGAACGCCGGCGGTGGAAATGATGGCGAGGGTTACTGCTACCTTGATTGTACGTTTCATAATGATACCTCCAGGTGTTTTTGTTGAATTTATGCTGCTTGGTGTAACAATAGCGGAGAAAACTTAGCTGAAGATTAGGAGACAAATGCTTTATGGAAGGCAGTCCCGACCATAAGATGTCGCTCCGGATATCAGCCGGAAACAAGAAGATCTAAGGTTCACTTACACTTGATGGTTAGCAACTGCTTCATGGATTTTGCTCCTCTGCACTCCCCACTGTTTTTTCTCCCCCGCTTTCCGTGAAAATATTAAAATACTTGCCGCGATCAGCACAAGAAGCACTGCCGATGCTGAGTAGCGACTTAGCGCCAATCCTCCCTGACTTATGGGTTTGTCCAGAAAGTCGCCGACCACTGCGCCAAGAGGCCGTGTGAGGATAAACGCCGCCCAGAAAAGCGTAGTATGCGATATGTTCGATCGATAGTACGCGACTGCAACAATTGCCAACATCACACTGAACACTAGGGCCCCTCCACTGTATCCAAGGCCGGCTGTCCCAGCCGTCCAATCGCCAAGCGCAGTGCCCAATGTCTGAGAAAACATGATTGTTACCCAGTAGAACATTTCGGATTTTGGAGAGCTAACGGTACCCACGTCCACGGAACCAAGAGTTTGATACCACATGAATAGTGACGTTATAAGAAGAGCGAGCAAAATTGTTGTGCCCCCCGCATAGCCAAAACCAAGCGAACGATCCGCAAAGTCTGCCAACGTCGTTCCAACCGTTGTCGTTGCAATAATTGTAGTCCAGTACAGGTACGGATGATATCGCTTCGCGGAAACCTGGGCTATTACCGCGACGATAAAGATCACCGCAAAAATTCCCGTACTAACGAGATAGCCAAGGCCCATTGACATGGATACGGAATCTCCGCCGGTCTCTCCAAGGGTCGTGGCAAGAATTTTTATAATCCAGAAAAGCAGAGACACTTCCGGCACCTTACTGAGAATATCTCGTTTTGATATATCTATTATTTCTTCATTGGTTTTGCTGATAACTGATTTCATTGATTTCTCCTGTAATTTACTATCCAATTACGGACGCTCAATCTTCCTTTGTCATGGCCGCATCATGACCTGCCTTGCCCTCTTGTGGGGCTTACGCAATATTGTAGGTTTTGTTGTCTGAACCTTTATCTTGAAGGTCGCAGCGATGCTGCATGATGTAACAATAGCGGAGAAAACTTAGCTGAAGATTAGGAGAGAGATTTTTTGTCAATTAAAGCTGCCACGACACCTTGCGGGCTCCGGCAAAAAGGCAAAGAGGAGCACGCTTTTTAGGGCTATGCTCCTCCTGTTCTGGTATGTACTGTAATGATGCGCGCATTTATTTGACTTTCCGCACGCAGTATCAAACCGATTTCACATGGGATTATCTCTGGATCCCTTTTACCAACTCGATCCTGAATTCAGCGCCACTGCCAGTGTTCCGCACGCTGAGCCGCCCTCCCATAT
Organism: Desulfuromonadaceae bacterium; assembly: GCA_028686145.1. Lineage (GTDB taxonomy): Bacteria > Desulfobacterota > Desulfuromonadia > Geobacterales > Pseudopelobacteraceae > JACRCG01. The sequence goes on from JAQUCQ010000037.1 coordinate 9,647, forward strand.
TCTTTTCAATAATTGCCTTTGACATAAACAGGCCCACGCCTGTTCCCCTGTCCGGCCCCTTGGTGGTAAAGTAGGGATCAAAAAGTTTGTCCATGATCTCTTCGGGAACGCCTCCGGCGTTGTCCGAAACTGTTACCACGGCAGAACCATCTTCACTGCCTATGGTAATTATCACCTTAGGGTCAGCGATGCCTTTTTCAGTTATGGCGTCCCTGGCATTGACCACAATGTTGATGACGACCTGGGCGAATTCATTTTGATAACCATGGATAACCGGATTATCCTTCGTTATGATTTCAACAGTGATCTTCGGGTTTTGCAGGCTACCTTCCAGAAGCGACACGGTGCTTGCAACAGCCTCATACACATTGAAATCTGCTTTTTCTTTTTCCGGTTTGAAGTAGTTTCTAAAATCATCGATTGTTTTGGACATGTGCTGGATGATTTCCATGGCTTTTGTTACGGATTCATCCAGAAGCGCCTTGGTAAAATCGGGGGTCCCATGAAACGCTCGAAGTGTCTGGATTATAAGGCCCAGCGTGTTCAGAGGTTGCCGCCACTGGTGAGCAATATTGCCGATCATCTCTCCCATAGCGGCCTGACGGCTCTGCTGAATAAGCAGCTGTTCCTTTTCGCGCAAGGCCTCCACTGCCTGAATCCGCCTGGATGACTCCTTCTCCACGTTTTGAAGTGCGGCAATCAGTTCCCTGGTCCGCTCGGAAACACGCTTTTCCAGCTCTTCATTCGCCCGTTTTAACGCCACCTCCGCCTGCTTGCGTTCGGTAATATCGCGAATCATACCGATCAAGGTGCGCGTGCCGTTTATGGTTGTTCCCAGGTAGCTCACCTCCACCGGGAAAGTACTGTTGTCCTTGCGACGATGAATTGTCTCGAAGAGAACGCCGTGAGGGCCTGATTCAGCTATTTGTGCAGCAATAATGTGCCATGTGCTATCTATTCGCAGGTCGTTGACCGTGAGTTTCAATAATTCATCATGATCATAGCCATATACCGCTGTCGCGGCAGCGTTCGCTTCCAGTATTCGCCCATCTTCCCGATTGAGATACAGCACGATATCCCGGCTGTGGTTTGCAAGTAATTCGTAATGTCGGATCGTTTCCTCTGCGTGTTTACGCTCGGTGACGTCGGTCAAAATAATCCAGCACTCTCCGTCATGTGCCGGAGTGGCCTGAAGATGCGCCCAGAACGGAGAACCGTCGTCCTTGACCATGCGCATTTCCCAAATATGCACTGCTTTTGTTTCAAGAGCCTTTTTGCGCTGTAAATAATAGACATCCTGATCTTCACTGAAGACAAATTGCGTGAGCGGCTTGTTGAGTAGAGACGTCCGTGTCGGGCCCAGCAGAGCTGCCGCTGCGAAGTTGGCTTTCTGGATCACTCCCTGTTTGCTGAGAGTCAGGTAACCGATCGGCGCCAGATCGTACAGCTCGAAATAGCGGGTTCGCGAAGCTTCCAGGTCTTGCTGCGTGCGGCGCAGCTCCTCATTCTGTATTTCCAGCTCTACTTGATGAACCAGCAGTTCGTGGAGGAGCCGTTCCGTTTCCCCGGGTGAAAGCGCTTTCAACGTTACGCCACCATCGGTCTTTAATTTATCTTCGGCACGCTGACGAAGTGTCTGGGCTGACTCAGTCGGTATGGTATCCATTACTGTGCTCCCCCTTGCAATTTTCTATGACAGCTTCCGTGCCGTCGTCGCAATCGCATACACCATTCCTGACTCATCCACCAGAGCAGTGGCGGTTAAAAAGACCTCCACTATTGTGCCTGATTTCGTGATCCGCCGGGTGCGAAACGGTTCCAGTACTTTTTTCAGGCTTAACGCCTGTATCTGCAGCATCGCTTTATGCCGATCCTCTTCCGGGACTATGTCACGAACATTCATCTGTAGCGCTTCTGACTCACTCCAGCCAAGCATCCGTTCCGCCGCCGGATTCCAGGCAAGAATCTGACCTGCCATGTTTTCCAGCAGGATCGCATCGTTTGCGTCCCGCACGACAGCACCCAGACGGGCCATGACATTCTGGGCAGCTTTCATCTCGGTAATATCGATAAATGTAATGACAGCACCCTCAACCGCATTGGTTAACGTATGATACGGCGTGATGCGCATGAGGAACCACTGCTCCTCCGTGGTTTGCACGTTTATTTCTTTGACGGCCAAGGTCTCCAGTACAGAGTTGATGTCTGCCTTCAAGCTGTGGTAGTTGACCAGATTGGAGGTAAAGTGATCCAGGGGCCGCCCCACATCGCTACGAACCAGGTTGATAATTTTGGTGGCTGCGGGAGTGAAGTGCACAATGCGCAGTTGGAAATCTACAAAGATCGTACCGATGTCCGTACCGGACAGCAGATTGTTCAAATCGCTTTTGGCCCGTGACAGATCGGATACCGTAGCCTGCAGTTCGGCGTTAACGGTAAAAAGTTCCTCGTTGACCGATTGCAATTCTTCCTGGGAAGTCACCAGTTCCTCGTTGGTGGATTGCAGCTCTTCATTCACCGACTGCATCTCTTCATTGGAGGATTTGAGCTCTTCATTGGAGATCTCAAGCTCCTCATTGGCGATCAGCAGGCTTTCTTCCTTGTCACGGAGTTCCTGTTCAAGCGCCGCGATATGTGAGTCGGAATCCGTCGGCAACATGATATTCGCCATCTCTGAGGGTGGCGCTTCCTCCAAGACGACAAGATACAGCGGTGTTTCTGGAGGCACTGTGGGTTCAATCGCCACCGGACGAATGCTCACGTTAACCATGGTGAAGTGGCCATTGGTCTTGACCCGCACATCAGAGATGCGCACAAGCTCTTTGTCGGCAACTGCTTTGTGCAGGGCAATAGTCAGCCTGTGCTGCAGCCCCTCGCGGGCCATTTTAAGAATGTTGTAGATGCCGGCCACGCCTAAGGCCGGCTCCAGATACATGCCGGTGTGGCCGTGCAGGTAGAGAATATCACCCTTGCCGTTAATAAGTGCGGCAGTCGGAGTTACCTGTTTCAGGAGCGCCTGTTCCGTCAACTCGCGAAGCGTCGGTTTAATAGCAGCGGCCGCCTTGCCGGTTACCGGCGAAAACGCTGTCTCTGTGGGCGCCGGAAGTGGGAAAGACCGGACCAGAGCGGCACGCGGGGCGCTCCGCACATCATCTCTGCGCTGATACAGCTTTGATTTGCGGTCCAGCACATCAAACAGATCAGTGAAGCTGCTCACTGTTTCTGACGTACCGAGGAACAGTATGCCGCCTGGATTCAGCGCATAGTGGAACAGGGGGATCAGCTTCTTCTGCAACTCCCCTCCCATATAGATCAGAAGATTACGGCAACTGATCAGGTCTATTTTGGAGAAAGGTGGATCTTTGATGACATCCTGCTCGGAAAAGATGAGCATATCGCGTATCCCTTTATTGACACGATAGGCGGAACCGTCAGCCTCCAGGGTAAAAAAACGCGCCAGCCGTTCCGGCGAAATGTCGGCAGCGATACTGGCCGGGTAGAGACCGGCCCGGGCAGTGGCAATCGCCGTGGCGTCAATGTCGGTGGCAAAAATCTGGACGGTGCAGCTTTGTTTCAATGACTCCATATGTTCCTGCAGGAGGATGGCAATAGAATACGCTTCCTCTCCGGATGAGCATCCCGGTGACCAGACGCGGACGATGCCACCTGCAGCCTTGTTTTCAAATACCCGGGGTATGATCTCTTTTTCGAGCACCTGGAACGCCTCAGGGTCGCGGAAAAAATTGGTGACGCCTATCAAAAGATCGTTAAAGAGAGCTTCAACTTCGGTTGGAGTCTGCTGCAAATACCTGACATAGTCGTCTTTAGTTTCGATCTGGTAAAGAGCCATACGCCGTTCAATACGGCGGTTAATGGTGCTCGGTTTGTACTGCGAAAAGTCATGTCCGGTCTGGGTGCGCAGCAGGATGAATATCTTCTTCAACGCGTTCTTGGCTGTCACGTCCAAGTCAGCGGCAGGGCGGGGAAGGGCGCCGAAAGCATGGTCTGCATAGGAGATAAGCTGGGCGGGCATTTCAGCGGCCGGCAAGATATAGTCAACCACGCCGGAGTTGATGACATTGCGCGGCATTCCATCATATTCGGCAGAACCGGGGTTCTGGGCCATGACCATTCCCCCTTCACCTTTGATAGCACGGGCGCCTTGCGTGCCATCACTTCCGGTACCGGAAAGTACTATGCAGATAGCGCGCTCATGCTGGTCCTGCGCCAGCGAACGGAAAAAGAAATCGATCGGCAGGCGTTGGCCACGCGGGGAAGATGGTGCCAGCAACTGAAAGGTGCCGTTCAGCACGGCCATATCGTAGCCCGGCGGAATGATATAGGCACAGTTGGGCTGCACTGCCACGCCATCTTCGACCTCAGAAACCTGCATCCGGGTGTAACGCCGGACCAGATCGGCAAGGATGCTCTTATGATCCGGTGCCAGATGCTGGACCAGCACAAAAGCCATATCCGGGTCTTTGTCAGCCGGCATGCCGGAGAAAAAGGCCTCGAAGGCTGCAAGGCCGCCGGCAGAGGCACCAATACCGACAATAGGAAAACGGAGAGCCGGAGATTCTTGTGGTGCGTCGTCAGTAAAGTCCACTTCACTTTGACTCGTGGGCACCGGTACTTCAGATGCTGCAACGGTTTTCCTTTTTCTGGTTGTCATTAAGTTCTCCACTGGTGCATTTAAAAAAACCGGCACAGAGGAATAGTAGCTGTGCCGGGCATAATACCGATCTGTAATTTCAATTCCTTAACAAGAGTATATCCCGTTTTATGTGAAATTCGAGAGATTCTGTTGAATTAGCTTTATGATTTCCTCTGGCGACGACGATTTCCCTGCAAACATGACAACACCGTTTATGATCAGTGCCGGCGCCGATTTTACCCCATAGTTTAAAATGGTCCTGATATCCTTGAGTACCACGACTTTTCCGTTAAGACCGCAGGCCCTGAGTGCTTCCAACACATTGCCGAATAAAGACTTGCGGATTTTGTCAGTAGTTTCTATAACTTCTATTTTCATAGACTCCCCCATCCGGTATGACGATTTTACCGCTCCTTTGCCGCCACATAATCTCCCAAATTAGTGCCGGTGTCTATTGGTAACAACAAAATGAGAAGGAATCTGTAATGTCAAACAGCATGTCCCGCAACCAACTTGCACGCATGGTATTGATTCTTGGTACCATGACCGCTTTCGGCTCCATGTCCATCGATATGTATCTCCCCGCCTTTCCGCAGATGGCACAAGATCTCCGGGTCCCGCTCGGCACGGTGCAGCTCTCCATTTCCGCCTTCCTGTTCGGTATGGCCGCAGGGCAGTTGTTTTACGGACCGCTTTCTGACCGTTTTGGAAGGCGCAGGCCGCTCCTCTACGGATTGGCACTATACGTTGCTTCAGCGGTAGGGTGCGCCTGTGTCCATACGGGTGAGGAACTTCTGTTCTGGCGCCTGGTAATGGCGATTGGAGGTGGGGCAGGCATGGTAATTTCGCGTGCCGTAGTACGCGATCTTTATGACACGACCGAAGCGGCCCGGATGTTTTCTCTTCTCATGCTGGTGATGGGAGCTGCACCGATACTGGCGCCGATCGCAGGCGGACAACTCCTGCTGATCACGGGATGGCGGGGAATTTTCCTGTTTTTGGGGGTCTTCGGGCTGCTGTCGCTCGTTGCAGTAGCGGTGGGACTCCCTGAATCGCTGCCTGAGGGACGGCGCGTCCGCCACAACCTTACCGAGATGGCCGCTATGTACCGGCGCCTCCTCCTCAACCACAGCTATGTTCGTTACTCCATCGCGCTGGGATGCATCGCCGGAGTCAACTTTTCCTATATTTCGGGAGCGCCGTTCCTCTTCATTGAGCTGCACGGAGTCTCCCCCCAGCACTTCGGCCTCTTCTTCGGCGCCAATGCCTGTGGACTGATTGGAGCATCACAGTTCAACCGCAGGCTTCTAAAACGTTTCAGCGCGCAGCGCATTTTGCATGTTACGTTCACTATTAATGCAGCGGAAGCCCTTC
>JAQUCQ010000357.1 GCA_028686145.1 Desulfuromonadaceae bacterium
CGCGATCTCACTGCTGTGACGCAACTCCTTGAGGTCTATATCGCATTCTCCCTGTGCGGCAGAGACCATTCCTGGAATCAAAAAAATTGCCGCCAGTAAGAATGCCACTGATGTTTTGGCCATCCCCATTGTTACTGCTCCTTGGATACCTTCCCGGTTTTGAGTTTGCTACTGACGTTGTTTCTGATCCAGGAAGAATCCCACCATTCGATCGGATTTACTTGTTCACCGGAGATGACGACTCCAAAGTGGAGATGGTCACCGCCGGCAAGACCGGTATCGCCGGTGTTGCCGATGATCTGCCCCTTGTGCACTTTGTCTCCGGTCTTCACGGCGATCCGGCTCAGGTGCCCATAAAGGGTCTGCAGCCCCAAACCGTGATCGATAATGATACATTGTCCATAGACCCCGAGATTGTCGGCGTAGACAACTGTGCCGCTGTTGGCGGCTGGCACCGGAGCGTGAGCCAGGGACGCGAGGTCTATGCCGAGGTGGTTCTGTTGATCGACTTGTTTTCCCTGATAAAAATAGCTGCGCCGCTGGGCAAAACTGCCAAGGGGAGCTGATTTGGGCAGGCGTAGGAAATTCCCCTCCCAAAGAGGTACAGGAGAGGTCTTGAGGCCGCATTCGGTGAGAAATTTAAGATCATGTTCTCGTAGCTCTCCGTTTACCTTCAGGTAAACGGAGAGAGGACTTGTCGCCTGCGGAAACTGCCCCTTGAATTCGGCGGCTACCTTCTCCAGAAAGCTGTCGCTAAGATTGATCCGGTCGTTTGAGAAGGATTTGGGGATCAGGTGGAAATATATCCCTGTCTGCCGCTCGTTTCCGGCGCGGTCTACGGCAAGCACTCTCGGAACATAGCTCTTTTCTTCAGCATCGTAGGGGAAGGCGAACAGACAGGCGTAGCGATCGCCGGACTGCCGGTAGCCGGGAAAGAAACGGTTGCCGAAGGTGATGCCGGTTCGTTCAACTTCTCTGTTCAGAGTGTATACCACCAGCGCTGCTCCGCCCCGGGAAATATTGTGTGCGGTGCTGAGGATTACCACGGTGGGTGGAGTATTTTGGTAGTCAAAGTGCAAAGACTGAAGAGTGCTGTTGCCCGCGCCGAAGTGGTAGAATGAACGGTCGGTTGCGGTGATTAACAGCGTAAATGGACCTTCCTTGAGACCGGATTGCGCCAGCTTGATGGATTCCCGTGACTCACGGATACCAAGTGGGTACTGCTTGGAGACGAGAGCTATGGTCCGGTCACCCTGGACGGCATTTACCGTAACTTTTTTTAGTGCTGCACCGGAATCCCGAAGTGTCAAAGTTAGTTCTCGTTTTGCTGAAATGGGCCCCGGTACGGAGGAAAGAGTAAGCACAGGTCCGGGTGTGCCACGAAAGTAAAAAATGCCGAACCCCATAACAGCGACGATTGTGGCGATGATTGTTATAATTTTCATAGTTACCCCTATTGTCCCGATCTTAACACCGCTCTCTTCATATGTACAGTCTTGGGCGTCCTGGAAGTTTCCCTTGATCTCCAGAACGAAGTAGATCGGCAAGCAACACCCGCTAAAGGATATACTGCGATAATTTATACTATACAGGTAATTTTAGGCGGACCGGCAAAACGACCGGTGTTGTCTTGCGCTTTACTTGTGATATGGCAACATAACATAATGCGCTTTTTACATTCATATTGAAGCTAGACACCTCCAGGAGGTTCTCATGAGCAAAAAGATCGGCATACTTACTGGCGGCGGTGACTGCCCCGGTCTGAATGCTGTTATCCGTGGTGTGGTCAAAAGTGCCATTATCCGGCATGGTTGGGAAGTAATCGGGATCGAAGACGGTTTCGACGGCCTGCTCGACCTCAGCAAATGCAGACTGCTGAGTCTGGAGAGCGTCCGTGGAATTTTACCTCGGGGCGGCACCATTCTGGGCACTACTAACCGCGGCAATCCATTTTCCTACCCGGTGGATCAGGCAGGCAAGATCGTCCTTGTCGATCTATCCGACAAGGTGGTAGAAAATTTTCGTGCGCTGGGACTCGATGCGCTGATTGTCGTGGGTGGTGAGGGATCACTAAAGATTGCGCTGGAACTGGTGAAAAAAGGTATTCCGATAGTTGCAATACCTAAGACCATTGATAATGACCTGTGTGGGACCGACGTCACTTTTGGGTATAATACCGCGCTTGAAACTGCCACCGACGCCTTGGACAAACTGCACACTACTGCAGAGAGCCATCACCGGGTGATGATCCTGGAGGTGATGGGACGATATGCAGGATGGATTGCCCTGGAATCGGGCATCGCAGGAGGTGCCGATGTTATCCTGATTCCTGAAATACCTTTTGATTTTGCTCGTATCTGTACGGCAATTCATAGGCGTTCCGACCGGGGTAGCCGATTTAGTGTCCTTGTGGTTGCAGAAGGGGCTTTTCCTGCTGGCGGTGATCGGGTAGTGGCAAAGGAGGCCGACGAACAAAATCTTATTGAACGCCTGGGCGGCATCGGGCAGTATGTGGCAAAACAGATCACGCAATGTCTGGAGATGGATGTCCGTGTTACTGTCCTTGGTCATCTGCAGCGCGGCGGTTCACCCACTACCTTTGACCGTGCTTTGGGGAGTCGTTTTGGCACTAAAGCGGTTGCGATGGTTGCTGCCGCCGAGTTTGGCCGGATGGCGTGTCTGCGGGGCAGAAAAATAGAGACGGTGACTCTTGAGGATGCTACTCGTGATCTGAACTTGGTTGATCCGGAGGGGGAAATCGTGCGTACGGCCGAAGACATCGGTATTATGCTTGGACGCTGAAAATAACAAACAGACAAAGAAACGCTCAATTATTCTCCGTATATTCGGTAGGGGCATGTAAATCCATACTCTAGGGGTTGTAGACCCGCAATTCAGCTTGTCAACCTCTACCCAGTATGCTAGTTTTACAAAATTTTTAACGTCACAGACACATACATTTACACGGGGGTTTACCTTGAACCAGTTTTACAAGAATCTCTCACTCTGGCTGGTCATCAGCCTCATGATGATCCTGCTATTCAACATGTTCAACAAGCCGCGTCCGAACGCCGAAAAGCTTAATTTCAGCGACTTCATGAATCAGGTAGATGCGGGAAAGATTACCTCTGTTGTCATCCAGGGTAATGATATTTCCGGAAAGATCGAAGGCAAGGATGGTAAGGAGTTCCATACCTATAAACCTTATGAAGACGCTGACTTGACCAAGAAGTTGCTGGAAAAAAAGGTTGCAATCACTGCTAAGCCGGAAGAAGAAAAGTTTTCCTGGTTTTCAATATTTATCTCCTGGTTCCCGCTTATTCTGCTGGTTGGAGTCTGGATATTCTTCATGCGTCAGATGCAGATGGGTGGAGGGAAGGCTATGTCATTCGGCAAAAGCCGCGCCAAACTGCTGACCGAATCTCAGGGAAAGATCACTTTTGAAGATGTTGCTGGCATAGAAGAGGCCAAAGAAGAATTAGAAGAAATTATTGCTTTTCTGAAAGAACCGAAAAAGTTTACCGCATTGGGCGGGAAAATTCCCAAAGGGGTATTGCTTGTAGGGCCTCCGGGAACAGGTAAAACTCTTTTAGCCCGTGCAGTTGCCGGAGAAGCTGGCGTTCCGTCTTTTTCGATATCAGGATCTGATTTTGTCGAGATGTATGTTGGTGTTGGTGCCAGCCGTGTACGCGACCTGTTTTTGCAGGGAAA
>JAQUCQ010000358.1 GCA_028686145.1 Desulfuromonadaceae bacterium
CAGCCGCCGGCAGGTTTGGCGATTTCTGGATGCCATACTGGATTCTGTTTATCAGTTCCTGTGGATGTTCAACCCTGAGGTCCATTGCAAATGGTTTACGCTGCAACGGCACGTTCAGTTGTTCCAAGAGCTCATACGTATCCCGTGCGCTATGCCCGGTGGCCAGAATCAAATGATCACACGGAATTTCTTCCATACCATTCAGAGTCACTGCTTTAATCTGACCATTAGTGATGTTAATGTCAGTCATACGACACCCAAAACGGACGGAAAAACCCTTCTCAAGAAGACTCCGCCGGATTGCACTGACGACCATCCTCAACCGATCTGTACCAATGTGTGGCTTGGCCAGATAGCGAACCTCCGGTTGGGCTCCAAAAGCGGCTAATCGATCCAGCACCCACGGTACCAGCTGGTCCTTGGAGCGGCACGTCAACTTGCCGTCTGAAAAAGTTCCGGCCCCACCTTCACCGAATTGAACATTGGATTCAGGGGCAAGCACTCCGTCTTTCCAAAAGCGTTGCACGGACAACGCGCGCTGTTCTACGGGTTCTCCACGCTCGATGATCACTGCCTTCAATCCATACTCCGCCAGGCGCAGTGCCGCAAAGAGGCCGGCCGGCCCACTTCCGACAATGACAATGCGCGCGGACGACTGAACCGGCACCTGATCCGGTGCCGATTTTTCGTCTTGCCATTCCAGCGCCGGATCAGCACCGACATGCAATTTTGTCGCAGCATCGACAGAAAAAGAGAGCGTGTAGACCACTTTTATTTGGGGTTTTTTTCGGGCGTCTATACCTTTACGAATGATGCAGATATTGTGCAATGATTGGGGAGGAACAGAAAGTTTCCCGGCAAGTAAGGCAGGCAGAGTTTCTTCAGATTCATGGGGAGCAAGAAAAAGGTTTCGATAGATATAAGGCATGCCGTCAGTTCTTCAGGTACTTTCCGCGCTCCAGAAGCTGCTCGACGATAATGACTATATCCACCGGACGGGTGGACTTGGGGATGTGAATTCTGGCGCCCATTTCAGCTGCATCATGCTCATGGGGAGTTTCCTGAAACATCGATGTCAAGAGCACAATAACTGGGGGAGTATCACCTGCCAGCCGGCTGATCTCCATACAAGTACTGACACCTCCCATACGCGGCATAACCAGATCGGAAATAACGACATCGGGGAGCGTTTCAAGATATGCCTTTACCCCTTCAATACCGTCATTGGCATTGATTACGATAAAGCCATTATCGCTAAAATTATCGCTCAGAACTTTCAAAAAGAACGGATCATCATCGACAATAAGAACTTTTCTGGCTGATTGGGTCATGACGGCACACGCTAACGAATTGGATGGGTATAGCTAAGGTATAGTACACCACCTCAGCCAAAAAAAGAAAGGATGTATTTAGTTGCAGACCGGAAACTCCAAGCGGAATGTGGTTCCTTCCGGTGAGGAACATTCGACATTCATGTTCCCTTCGTACATTCGGGCAATGCGTTGGGCAACCGGCAGCCCCATTCCGGTACCGCGGCTTTTTGTACTAAAAAATGGTTCAAATATGCTCGGAAGAACATCCGCAGCAATTCCGGTGCCAGTGTCACCAACCCTGATAACTACCAGGCCGTCCAATTCAAAAAGTTCAATGGCAAGGCGGCCACCACGGCTCATTGCATCCAGAGCATTCAGGAAAAGATTGGTGAAAATCTGCTCCAACTCAGCCGGATCAGCAGTAATTGGACGCGGTACGCAATGATACTGTCGATCAACGTGAATTTTTCTGCTTTCAATTTGTGGTGAAAAAACTTCAAGTGCATTATCAATGACCTGGTTGATCTGTACATCAGACGAAATGAAACGAGTTCGTCGTGACGAATCAAGCAACTTACGGATAATAGAATCTATCCTTTCAACTTCTTTCAGAATTTTTGCCTGGTGTTCAAGTTGATCTGGCTCTGTCGTTGTCTGGCGCAATAGTTGAACAAACAGAGCGATGGAGTTGAGCGGATTACGTATTTCGTGGGCCATCCCTGCAGATAGATACCCCATCGCCGCCAGTTTTTCTGACTGTATTATCTCTTCCTGAGCATTCTGAAGTGCCTCTGATTCCTCACGCACCCGTTTTTGAAGCTCCAGATTCCACTGTTCAATTTCATAAAGGAGATGTTCTTGCTGTTTTTGCAGCGCCCGGTTATGAAGTTCTATTTCCCGAATTCTCAGTACATTTTTCAGCCGTTCCATCAGGTTGCGATTGTTGAAGGGTTTCAGAATGTACTCGGATGCACCGTTCTTCATTAACTCCACGGCGACTTCTTCACTTCCCTTGCCGGTCAACATCACGACGTACGTATCAGGAAAACGGGTTTTGATCTGTTGCAGCGCGAACAAGCCATCCATATCCGGCATCATATAATCAAGCAGAACCAATTCCGGCGCATACCGGGAAATGAGTTCAAAGCCTTCGCTGGCACGAGTAGCACTATACGGCTGAAAACCGTTCTTTGAAAGTATCAACGAGGTTAGTTCAAGGATATTCCTGTCATCATCAATAATGACGACAGAAATATTTGTGCTGCGTGATCCGGGTTCAATCAGCATGGTGAGGTTATTCTTTTCATGGTTCCGCTGACTACACCGCTAAACGGCCGGGAGTCTCACGGTCAGAACGGGACACTGGGAAGAGCGCACAACCCGTTCTGCAGTGCTGCCAAATAATATACGGTCAAGGCCGGTTCTGCCATGCGTGCCAAGCACAATCAGTGATGCATCCATTTTGGCCGCCGCTGCCGTAATTTCATCATAAGGAATGCCGGTCACGATTGATGTTTTGTAATTTGAAAATGTCCCTAACTTTGAGCTGCAGAATGTTTCCATCATCTTGACAGCACTATCTTCGATCTCTTTTTCCAACTGCTCAAAAGAAATATGAGGTACATAGAAACCACGTAAATCAACCGGCTCATTGATAACGTGGATAATTGTGAGTTCAGCATTAAACTGAGTTGCCAATGTCAGAGCATAGTCGAAAGCACATTCAGAATTTTCTGAAAAATCGATAGCAGTTAAAATTTTTGTAAACGGTTTCATAGCGTTCCTCCTGTTAAATAGTGTAGTTTTTCATTCAATTTTAAATATTTTGTCGATGACTTTTTTGAGATCATCATATTTAACCGGCTTATTAATGTATTCAAAAGCACCCAGAGTCATCGCTTCAAGATACGATTCCACTTCGCCGTATGCGGTGATCATGATGACATTACTGGCAGGGTGACTGCGGTTGAGTTCGCGTAAAAACATCAATCCATTCATTTCCGGCATATTTAGATCAGTGATAATCAACTCGACATCTTTACTTCGGAGATAATTGAGTGCCTCCACTCCGTTCCTCGCGGAGGAGACATCATAGCCATCATGGGTAAGAATCTTCGAAAGTGCCACGCGGGCGTTTTCCTCATCATCCACAACCAGTATTCTTTTATGTCCCTGTTCCACAGAAGTTCTCCTGCATGGTTCGAAGTACAGGAAGTCTAGCATGGAGCAGCGGACTGTCAAGACCCTGAATCTCGTTTTTTGCTTGTCTTAGAAGACCGTACAACGTCAAAACATCTTTAAATTACTGTATAATTCCATCAGCATCAAGTTCAACATATGCTGGTTGCCCAGGAGGTCCGAGCGATTTGTATGGTTTACCG
>JAQUCQ010000359.1 GCA_028686145.1 Desulfuromonadaceae bacterium
TGCCGCCGATGTGGATACGTCATTCTGGCCATTGGCGTGGTGGATTGTATTGGGACGAATCGGGTTGGGGCTGATAACGCCATCGCTGAACGCCGGCGCCTTGCGCGCTCTGCCGCACGATTTGCTGGCACAAGGCTCCGGCACCCTGAATTTCGTGCGCCAGCTTGGCGGCGCAATGGGAGTCAACCTGCTTTCCGTGTTGATCGACCAGCGAACCACCTTTCATGGCGATGCGCTGGCCCAGGCGATGACACCGGCAACGGCAGCCGCCGGTGCGACAGTGCAGCAACTCAGCCTGATGCTGACGCACTGGGGCAATCCTTTTGGCACCCGTCTCTCCGGCGGTGCGCCGCCGGCCGCGTTGACCTATCTGGAAATGGAGTTGGTGCCGAAAGCGAAGTTGCTGGCCTATCAGGACGGTTTCCTCGTTGTTTCCGTGTTGTTCTTCGCCACGCTGCTGCCCGCCATGCTCATGCGGCGCCGAGCTAGATAAGCGTATTGGCAGAATTAAAGCCGATATCAGCCGTTATTCCTCAACTACATGAAAAGATGTCTCATTCCTGTCGGTGAAGCCCATCCCTGCTTTCCATTCTACCTTGCCAGGCCAGGCAGGAGTTGCACTGCCCCTCCGGCAATAAACTCTACGGCGATAGCCGCCAATAAGAGCCCCATCAGGCGGGTGGCGATATTTATGCCGGTTTTTCCGAGTATTTTGCTGACCGGACTGGCAATACGCAGTGCTGCCCATGTCACCAGAGCAACCAGCAGGCAGCTAACAATAATGAGTCCCATATGCACCGGCCGAAACGGCCCATTGGCATAGATGATTACGGTGGAGATGGCGCCCGGTCCCGCTAGAAGCGGCACGGCTATCGGCACCACGGCAATTGTTTCCTTATCTTCAGCTTCCGCTGCCTCTTCAGGTGTCTGTTTACCCGGATTGTGACCGGCCTGCATCATGGTAATCGCCATGAGAATCAGCAGGATGCCCCCTCCCACCTTGAACGAGGCGATGCTGATGCTGAAAAAGCCTAGCAAAGGCATGCCGACTATGGCGGAGAGTATCAGGACCACGGCGACGGCAATGCTCGATTTCTTCGCGATACCCCGTCGCTCCTGTTCCGACAGATCGCGCGTAAGACTGACAAATACGGGAATCACTCCAAGCGGGTTCACTATCGCCAGTAACGCAGTGAATATTTTTATGTACACAGTCCATTCTATCAACGATATTGCTTCCTTTAGTTCAATATGACTCAAATCAGCCTAAAATTCACCTTCGATCCAGAAGCACGTTCACGATTTCTGCAGGGGCAGGACGCTTGCCAGAGGAGTGTTCCCGGCGCGCCTCTGCATCGATGTTTTCAAGGGTTGCGATGAGGCTGTCACTCCGGGTGATACGGTAGAACCTGCCGATTCTCTCATCAATGGCTGAGAGGTCAGCTGTTTGCGGAAAGACAACAACGCCGTAAACCGGGAGTCGCCATTGTGGCTGGCGCTGCAGCATATTCATGAGGCTCATCGTGTATTCACGCACCTGCTGGTATGGGTTCACTCCCCAGGAACTCCTCACGTCCACCGTTGCATGCGACCCGTCCGTGCAATGCCAGCGGGTATTCGCCGTATCACCTTCGGCGGTAACATGCCCCCAGTAGTTCTTGGCTTCGATCACCATCACGCAGTTCCTCGTTACGACCGCGAAATCAAGCACCTTGCTCGTAGCCTTGCCACCGGCGACATCAAGGTTGGGAAGGACGAGCCACTCCTTCTTTAACGCGGCCGGGCTGCCGGTCAGAGACATGAAGATCTGTTTCTCAAAGGAGTTGGCAAACTGGGGGACGATGGCCTGAGCCAAAGACCTGGAAGCCTCGTCCTTCTCTTTGCGGGTGGCTGCCCGGTACCTTTCGAGCTCATTTTTCAAGCTCTGTTTTTCCGTCTCGGTGCGCTCTAACTCCTCCCGGAAATGCGCCGACTGCCGGTTGCGTTCCTCTTCCATCTCGGCAATGATTGTGCCGGATATTTCACGGTAGTGAGCCACGTCCTGGATACGTTGTTCCAGCTCACGGATACGGACAACGTACGCCTCGAATTGCTGCAGGAAGTTTCGTTCTCTTTCCTTGATTCGCTCTTCGTTCTCCTCCAGTTGGCGCAGATAGGTGTCCGCACTCTCCATCAGTTCTGCTTCACGCTTTGCCGCATTACGCAGATCAGTCCGTCTTATTTTCAGAAACAGTTCTACGATCAGCCATATTCCCGCCCCGCCAAGGAGTGAAATGGCTAACGTGGCAAGATAGCGCCGCCAGAGTTCGTTGTCACGGAAGGGGTTTTGGCCCCACATGTGGTAATCCTCGGCAAAAGTCGGGATAGTGCTGATGGAGTATACCCGCCCGATGATCTCCCCTTGCTGCGTCGTCCGCCCCTTCTGTGGGGCCAGCAGATCCATTACCGAGGTGTTCCTGGGAGCACGCAGCAGCACATACGGGAACTCGATAAGGTGGTCAAGCCTGAAGTTCTGCTTACCATAGAGTCGCGGATTGGTGGCAAAGAGGATCTTCTGGTCGTCGCACCTGTCTTGCGTTGTTTTGCAGTCGGTAATTATGAGGGCGTAGATGTTGTAGTTGCGGTCAAGGAGCTTCTGGAGCGGGATATAGTCGCGGGTTTCCAGAAGCCGCGCAAGTTCATTGGCATCAACCCCTACATTGGCCTCGGCGTGGATCTTGATGAGGGTCTTGTTGATATAGTCCGAGTAGTTTTTGCTGTTGAGGTAGTGGGCGAAGAGAAAGGCCGCATAGAGAAGTATAACAAGCCTCAGCATGGAAAAGGCAGGTCTGCGCATGTCGGTCATTGCAATCATCAGAATTCCTTGCCGGAGCGGTAGCTGAAAGTTTCCCTGCTCGCGGCTCGGGGAAGTGGAAGTTTTTATTATACCAAACTGCTACGGTGATCTTACAAGAAAAATCAGCTCGGCACACGTATCATGCAGCTAATTAATATCACGTTATAAAATAACGTCAAGCACCGTATCCACTATCCTCCCCTCCCCGTACTCATTATTGAGGTTGTACCTGATGGCTGTCATTCCAGTGACACTTATTGCACAGTGACCCCTGGTTGAGCGCGTAGGCGTTTGCATTGCGGTCGTACATCGCCTGCTGATACTCCTGGACAGTCTTGCCGGTGGCGTTTTCCCCCTTCATGCCGTCGGTGCTCGGGGCGTTGGTCCCGGGCCAGGAACCCGCCACGGTCAGGTAGGCGCCAGGCGCCATGTTCCACCTAGTAGCACTGTCCCAGGCAGAGGCATGTGCCCGGTGGCAGGTAAGACACGTGACATTGTCCCCCGATGTTGCTCCGGTGGTTGCACCGGTATCGGCGGAAAGAGCGGTGAGGTCGCTGCTCCCTTCCTCGAAGGGGACCAGCGAGGTATAAGCGGTACTGATTGTCCCGGTATAGAGGTATGATTTCAGATAAGCGTTGTACTCGTCCGCCACGGCCAGGAGTTTGGCGCTGGCGCCGGCTGGATGGGCCGCCACCGTGGAAGTCCCCGTCAGGGTGTGCTGATATGACCCATGACAGTTAGCGCACCACTCCGACATGTCACTGCCGTAGGCAACCCGTACATCGTTTGTTGACTCCGAGCGGTTATAGAGCGGCGGTGAAACCGCTATCGGCGGATTATTGACAAAGGCGGCGG
>JAQUCQ010000360.1 GCA_028686145.1 Desulfuromonadaceae bacterium
GTTGAAATAAAAAAGCCCGAGGGTACACCCGGGCATTCTCTGTCCTATAACAGGATCTCTGCCTTGAAACTATTGTTGTTTTTGTGCGACTGCTGTCTTCATTGGGCCATTCATACGGATAGCAGTAGCAAACTCCATCCAAAAGACGAGATAGATTGAAATCATCAGCGACAGGCCGACATTCTGATTCTCAGCACCCAACGCCTTCGCCAGAATTGGTGAAGCGAACCCTGCTCCATACGTTCCGGTGACACGCTCCAGTATATAAAACGCTGGCAGTGTCAACAAGGTACCGACAACCATGATGGCAATACCGACAGGGCGTTTGACCCAGTATTTCGGGGAAAACCCGTACATACGCATAAAGATGACAACCCAGATAATCCAGACGGAATAATCGACAGCAGCATCTGGAAGGGCCAGCTTGTTTTTTACCAGCACCACTTCAAGTACCGTGACAATTCCGAGCAGGGTAAACATCCAGTTAAACTTTTCATTGGCCTGGGTCTGCCAGTTACGACTATCAGGTGCCTGTGCTTCTTTAAAGGAATGATTATGTGTTCCAAGGGCTGAAAAAAGTATCGCAAACCAGATGCCGGCATTATGGAAAAGCAGTGAGGCATGATTTCCTGCGACGTTAGCGATGCGTGACATCGGGTCCCTGGCAAAGTCACCGGCAATTCGCATCAGAAATAGGTTGGCTATCACAGAACAACCGATGATAACCGCTATGGTGAATAGCCGGCGCGGGAGCAGATATGGGTCGATCCTGTCAGGAAAGCCGATGATAAAGGCAAACCAGATCAGGAACATGATAAGCGGGATCCCGAAGGTTATTCCGTACACAGCTTTACCGGCAAAGTCACCGCTTTGGGCATAAATGATATAATTATTGTTTGGATCTGCATCGGTATTTGCAGCTTTAACAACATCCTTTGGCACCTTAGTGACATGCGGCAACAGTCCCATGGCATACCAGCCATGATCACCCTGGGTAGTATCGACAACCCAGTACTGGTCTCCCATCATTTCATCAAGACCGGCAAAAATCTGCATGCTGAAAGCGGCACAGATGACGCAAACAAGCAGCAACAGTATGGCATTGGAAATTTTCATCGGCATTTTGGAACTCCCTCTATAAATAAGCCTCTTTACATAGTTTCCAGGATTGCAAAAATAGTTGGTCCCCTATTCTTTATGTGTTGTCCAAAACATCGATACAGCATTTGCCGCAAAGAGACCATACAGCCACATGGTATTCCATGCCGGACCGGACCAGTGACTGCCACGCCCTCCACCGACCACGCCGGAAGCAATGACAATGCCGATGATCGCGGTAAAAGCAACCATTGCCACCGACCTTAAAATGGAGCTGTTGCGCCAGGTGTGACGTTCAAGGTCTTCAATCCGTGCTAATAGTTCAAGCTCTCTTTCGCTCATCTCTTTTCTCCTTAGCAAGTAGTATTAGTACAAATAGTGTGCTCGTCAAAGCGGCCTGTACAAGATGTACGTGACTGAAATTGAGTGCAAGGTTGTATAACATGCCGTTCTCCAATTTTACCTGTATGGTATATTAATACGTTCCTACGCAACATTGACTTTCTGTCGGAAAGCGGTCAGAGAGCTCGAGAAATTTGTTACAGTGAAGATGACGCCCACTGCAACAGTAACGAATGATCATATTGACGTCATGCGGTGAGATATAACCGCATCCGACATCACACTGATCGTCATTTTTTCCGTAAAAGGGGCAGATCATTTTTGATATCATGTTTTCCTCATTTAACTCTTGCTATGCAATGTATAAGCACATGCTGTGCCAACCAACTATAATTTACACATATATAAATAAATACAGTATGTTATGCCATGTTGAATTTTAATTTAATAACTACTTTTGCAAACATGCAAATTTGTATCGATCCACGGGAATATTTCAAGCGTACTACAGACAAACAGACAAACATATATACTTAATATTTACGGATACATAGAGCAAGTCACCGTCATTAAACAACTTGTTTGCATATCTGCAAATTGCATTTTTGCATTTTTGCAAACCATACCATATTTATCTCTTGCACCCTGTCAGCAACCATCTGAGGTGCCGGACCAGATACAAACTGTCCTCGCGTAGAAGGAAAATGGTGAAGTCACCTTGCGCAAGGATCGGTATTCTGTTAATACAACAATGATATATTTTTCAGAATGCCGGAGAAGAAAGCGTATCGGTGCCGACTATGACAGCCGTGCCGGTAATGACCGTGGCTTCTCGGCAACCTGCAGGTGAATTCCCCGGCAGATACAGGAGGGATACCTTGAAAGAGACAGATTACAAGGCCGTGGCAGTGTCGGATGAAAGGTGGAGGAACTTTGTGCTAGTCCCCCTCGTCGGTGTCTACCTCTTTTCCATGCTCATAACTCTTTCCCACCTTGGCGAGCCGTTTTCCTTTATGGGGGAATTATTCTCAGCGGAAACCAGCGAAGCCTTAATCTTTACCGACAGCGTTGTCTCTTTATACCTCATCGTCGGAATCCTGAAGCGGCAACGACTCACCCTCTGGCTGCTCATCGTCTATAATTTTGTCGTCAGCTTTAATGGGATCGCCAACCTCTTTCTGCTCCCTGTCCAGCAGATTGTTACAGCTTCGGGGGCCATTGTCCCCGACCACCACTACCGCCTCAATGCTTTCTGCGTGTTTGTTTTGTTTCTACTGCTGAACGTGTTCCTGTATCTCAACCGGCGCCATTTCGATAATAAATCCATTTACCTGTGGTAGTCGACCGTCGGTCACCACCTCCGACAGTACCTGCTCGCTTCGATCGCGCACAGAAGAAGGGCCATGCTAGTGGCATGGCCCTTCAGACTTTTCACAATTCAATTGGATGGTGCTCTAACGCCGCTTTGAAAGAGGCAGCAAGAAGAGGGGTGTTATGCAGTGACCTTGCTGGTCGCGAGGACTTCCTCCTCAGCTTGGGCCTTATCCTTAAGCCAGGCCTCACCGACAGGAAGCTTAATGCCGGATTCATCGTAGACAGCCACGGCCATCAGGTACAGGGCGGAGAAACCGCAAATAATCAGGTCATACGCTGCGAAGGTTCCGGCCAGGGCACTGCCGGTAAGTTCTTTCAGGTCAAGACCGATAAAGCCAAGCAGCAGGGTCAGGAAGATGAAGGCCAGCGTCGCGTGGTGCTTCATCGAGGCGATGAAGAGGATGAAGGTGAAAATGGTCCATGCTACCAGGAAGAATCCAAGATCGTTCGCGTTGAAGGCGAGAGTTGGATAGGCTTTAGCCAACTCCGGGCTCTTCCCGAATATCACCATAAGGCAAAGGGAGATCCAGAAAGCTCCATAACCGGTAAAGGCACAAAAACCGAAGTTGTTACCGGTTTTAAATTCCATCAGGCCGGCGATAAGCTGAGCGGAGCCACCGAAGCAGAGTCCGAGCCAGAGGACGGGGGCAATACCGCACCATCCCAGGTTATGGCATTGGAGCACCAAAGTTGTCATTCCAAAGCCAGCGAGACCGACTACCGCAGGATTTCCCAGTTTTACATCACTCATTTCTTCCTCCTATTTCGCGTTGTTATATTTTTAATTATTGATTCTTGGCTATCTAAAGCAACTTGCATACCAATGTTATAAAATTTTGTATTCGCAGAAATAATGTAATTTAATCGGCGAGTTAT
>JAQUCQ010000361.1 GCA_028686145.1 Desulfuromonadaceae bacterium
AGGTTACCATTAAGGCCCGCAATGCTGCCGAACTGAAGGCTGGCGATACGGTCAGGGTTGACAAGGCTGCTGTTATGCAAGGTTGCTAAACATTTACGAAGGGGCGGGGCCAATAAATCGGCTCCGCCTTTCCGCCAGTAAGACTATTTAATCTAGCGAGCAAAATAATCGGGTACCGATGAATAATTCCAAAACAAAGATTCCTTCAGCATTTTATCGTTTTCTTTCACAATCGTTTCGATATCCGGAACAGACCTGGCTCTGTGAGCCTTATTTTGACCTGCTTGACAGCCTTGTGCAATACCTCGACGGTGACAATGATGCTCACCGGTTGCGACAGGAGTACTGTGGTAACCGGATGGGGCTTGAAATAATGCAGATTGAGTATACCAGACTGTTTATAAACGCTGCTCCTGCGGTAATTGCCCCTCCGTATAGTTCTGTCTATCTGGATCGGGAAGGGAACCTGTATGGCCGCTCAGCTGTCTGGGTGAAGCAGTTTTACCACCAGCAGGGATTTGATGTGGCAGGAGAGGGGGATATTCCTGATAATCTGGCGCTTGAACTTGAATTTCTGGCACTTTTGATGGAAGAGCAACAATACGAAGCTGCAGAAGAATTTCTAAACAAACATTTCCGGATGTGGTTTCCTCTTTTCAAAGAACGTGTTCTAAGCGGTTCAACAAACGAATTTTATTCCACACTACTCACATTAGTTGAATTTTTTACCAGGGAGGAATCGTAATATGGCATTTCAGATGACCCGAAGGAGTTTCCTGCAGGCGTCGGCGTCTGCAGCGTTAACCACAGCGCTGTCGGGATGGCTGGCCTCAGGGGCACAGGCCAAATCCGGTTTTGTCAGAAAACCGTTTACCGCCCCGGGCAGTTTTGGCGACACCACCACCGTTACCGGAGGTGTCTGCGAAATGTGTTTCTGGCGTTGCCAGATTTCCGGCAAGCTGCGTGACGGCAAACTGGTAAAGCTGGAAGGCAATCCAAAAAGCATCGACAATGGCGCAAGTATTTGTGCGCGCGGCAATGCCGGAGTTAAGCTGCTATACGACCCTGATCGCCTTAAGTTTCCGCTCAAGAACGTGGGTAAGCGCGGCGCACCGGTATGGAAACGGATTTCATGGGAAGAAGCACTGGATGAGTGTGCAGCACGCTTGCAAGGTGTTATTAAAAACAACGGTCCGCAAGGCATTGCCATCTTTCCTCACGGTGCCTCTGCCACTTATCCGATGCACTACTTTGAGCATGTTGTCGGCACCCCTAACAATTCGGAAGCATCGTTTTTTCAATGCCGTGGCCCCCGCGATATGGCGTACATCAACACTTTTGGCGTTCAGGCGGGAGAAAACGTGGATATGCCGAATGCAAAAGCGATTCTACTGGTTGGCACCCATATCGGCGAAAATATACATGTCTCTCATGTTAAACAATATTTAAAGGGGCTTGAAAACGGTGCCAAACTGGTTGTCATTGATCCCCGTTTTTCATCATCGGCAGCAAAGGCAGATATCTGGGTGAAGATCAAGCCTGGTACTGACACCGCCTTCCTGCTGGCCATTATGAACCATCTCGTCAAAAAAGGGTCCTACGACAAAGCATATGTGCTGAAGAACGGCGAAGGATTTGAAAAATTTGTCAAGGCTATCGCCCATGCTGAACTTGATTGGGCAGCCAAGATTTGTGATGTCCCAGCAGCACAGATCCGTGAGGTTGCTGATCTTCTTGCCAAAAACGCCCCCAATGTTTCCATCCATCCCGGTCGCCATGTTACCTGGTATGGCACCGATTTCCAACGTGAGCGGGCGCTCGCCTGTCTGACCGGACTGCTGGGGGCCATTGGTGCCAAGGGAGGCTTTGTCGTACCAAAGGGGCCAAAATTGGGCAAGGTGGCTTGGCCGAATATCGGCAGCGAACATGCGGAAGAGTTTGCTTTGCATAAAATGGCCGAAAAACATGCATTTTCACCTCCCGGGACCCCGACGCAGATGCTGAGAGACACAGCCATTTCCGGCAAACCATATCAAATCAAGGCGTGCATCACCTGGGGGCAGAACCCGATTCAGACCATTCCTGGGCAGCAGGATACCATAAAAATGTTGCAGCAGATGGATTTCGTCATGGTCGTTGATGTTATGCCGACCGATATTACCATGTATGCCGATATTCTGCTGCCGGAGCTCTCTTACCTGGAACGGTACGATGTTGTAAAAACCGGCGTCCAGTGGGACTTGAATGACAAACACCAGCAGTACATTGCCCCGCGGATGCCTTTGGTATCGCCGCTATCAGCAGATCATCAGCGCAAGGATTCGGTGTGGATCACCAATGAACTGGCAAAACGGCTTGGCCATGCCAAACAAATTCCGGCAATTTCCGCAGAAGCGATGGTAGACAAGATCCTGGCGGGCGCGAATCTTTCTCTGGCACAATTGAAGAAAGAGGACGGCATCCATCTCCAGCCCGGTTCTGATCCGTATGGTGTGACTTATCCGGTCAAGTTTTTTAATGACGATCTGGCTGATGCCGGTTATTCCGGAGCGCCGGCCTTTACTTCCGTCCCGGAACCACCACAGGGCTTTGCCCGGCTCGTGTACGGCAGAGTGCCGGTCCATACCTTCAATCGAAGCCAGAATAATGTCTGGTTAAACGCTGAAATTCCTGAAAATCCGATCTGGCTGAATCAGGAAACTGCACAAAAACTTGGCCTGAAAAACGGCGACAGAATCAAGCTGGTCAATCAGGATGGTATTGCTTCGGCAACCTTCAGTATTCTCAAGGTTACCCAGGGCATCCGCAAAGACACAATTTTTACAGCCCACGGTTACGGTACGAGGAATCCGGCCATGACCAATGCGGTAAATAAAGGGATTGATGACCAGGCCTTGATCACCAATCCATCAGTTGATCCGGAAACCGGCGCTCACGGGATGCGTACCAACTTTGTACGAATCATGAAAGATGGCAAAGTGCTCAGTATACCGGCTTGAGGCAGTGGTTCCATGAGACATTCTAAGTAATATATGGAGAGATACTTATGAGTCAATACGGTATGGTTATAGATCTGAACAAGTGTGTCGGCTGTCACGCCTGCAGTGTCGCCTGCAGGGCCGAATGGGACGTGCCTGTTGGTGTGGACAGTTCAAAACGGAAACAGCGAAGAAGCTGGGTCGAGCGTCTGGGACCCGATGCCACTCCGCATGGTTTAGCCTCAACCTATTATGTCGGTCTGTGCAACCATTGTGACAACCCGGTGTGTGTGGAAAGTTGTCCTGCCGATAAGGTGACGGTAACTTTTGTCGATCCAAAATCCGGTGAGAAAAAAACGGTCAGCGTTGCTGCTACGTGGAAAGACCCCTTTAACGGCACGGTACAAATTGATAAAGAGCGTTGCCTGGGATGTGGAGCCTGTGCTGATAGCTGTCCCTACACGGCGCGATATGTATTTGAAGAAAGCGGCACACCCAAAGCTGATAAATGTACGCTCTGTGTTGAACGCACCGCCGTTGGTCTGGAGCCGGCCTGTGTCCAAACCTGTCTCGCCAGGGCCCGTATCTACGGTGATCTCGGTGATAAAAAATCCGAAATAGCTGGCTATGTTGCCCGTGGGGCGGAAAGGCTTGAAAGCAGCAAGGTAAAGATCGGTCCTAATGTCCGTTATTACGGTAAGAAAAGAGAA
>JAQUCQ010000362.1 GCA_028686145.1 Desulfuromonadaceae bacterium
CAAAGAGATGTCTATAATCCCGCAACTGGCAACGGTTTAACGGTGATTCATAAATATTTTCTTGCCACTTCAGCACGAATATCAGGCGTTAGTTACTAAGGGACTCGTAACTTACCAATATACCGTTTTCCATCTCAGATTCCGATCATCTCTGTTCCTGTTTGCGCACCAGCGCCAGGACACCATGCGAAGGTGGATCAATTTTGTAATAACGCTGAATAGCTTCTATTTTACCCGTATCCAGAACCACCCCTTTGTTCAGAAGCAGTAAACCGGTGCCAGACGATATATCACGGGTCAGCAACATCCCTTTACGTAATTCATCCGGCCTCAATTCAAGTTCTACTGTGGCATCAGGGTCTATTTCCGGCATGACAAAATATGCATAGCTGGAAATTTTACGGAAAACACGCTGTAATGCAGGATCAAGCTTGATTCCTAGCCCCAATTCAACCCTGACCAAAGCCTGTTCTGCAGTAATACCGTAACTGCTTACTGTACGATCCAGTTGGTCGGCATATGCCAGAATTCTGGCTCCTATAGGAATCTGTTCCCCTGCCAACCTGTCGGGAAATCCGGAGCCGTTAATATTTTCATGGTGATGGCGAATCAATAATCCTGCCGGACGCAAATCAATAATACTGTCAATAGCCATCTGAGCCCTGACAGGATGCTGACTATAGAGCTGAAAATCATCCGGCGTCATGTTTTCAGGGTCAATTGCCAGCATTTTTTCAGGAATCCCGATTTCACCGATGTCATGCAGCAAAGCTGCTATTCTGATTATTTCTACCTCTTCCGGCATCAACCCATATTCCCGGGCTGCGTTGGAAGCAAGTTCAGCTACATTATGGGCATGTTGCTGAATGCGATGTCCTCGCATCTCAACCAGGCTGGAAAAAGCGCTGATCATACCGTGATAGTTTTGCTTTAAATGAAGCAATGCCTCATTCAGATCATCCGCTTTCTTACGAATGGCAGTGGTCTGCTGAATTACCCGGTTTTTCAAATTATCGTTCCATTGCCTTAATTCTTCATTCTGAGCGTGAATTATTGCCTGTAATCTTTTGTTTTCATGACTTAATTTCCAGGTTTCAAGAGCACCACGCAGAGTTTGCAACAGATCATCATCGTTCCAGGGCTTGTTCAGGTAACGACTGGCTCCCCCCTTGTTAATAGCATCGGCGGCAGCCGAAATATCCGAATAACCGGTCAAGAGCATCCTGATTGCGTCCGGAGCCAATTTCTGCGATTTTTGCAGAAATTCTGCCCCGTTCATATCGGGCATACGCTGATCTGATACAATCAACGCCACGTTTTTCATTGTAACAAGTTTCTGTAGAGCTGCCTCGCCGGAATTGGCAATCTCGGTATCAACCGCCTCATCCATGGTCAGGCGTTGAAGAGCCTTCAGGATGTTCTCCTCATCATCAACAAATAGCACGGTGGCACGGGGCGTTACTTCACTCATTTATACGAACCTCCCGTTCAGCTAACATCAAAAACAGTTCAACCAGATTCGGATCAAAATGTGTGTCTGTCATTTCATGCATAATATCAATCGTCCGCTCAAAAGAATAAGCCTTGCGGTACGGGCGGTCAGAATAAAGCGCATCAAACACATCGGCAATGGCCACAATTCGCGCCTCAAGCGGTATTTCATAACCTTTCAAACCGGAAGGATAGCCAGTGCCATCAAACCGTTCATGGTGATACAAGATCACATTGATCACCGTTTCTGACATTTTGGCCTGGCGGGCGACTTCAGAACCCCACCGTGGGTGTTGCATAAGCGATTCCATGTCATCAACATTTAAACTGCCCGGAAAGTTTAATACCCGTTCCGGCACCCCTATTTTACCGCAATCATGCAACCAACTACCATACTTGATCTCTTCAATTTGACTTTGCTCCAACCCCGCTGACCGTGCCAGCGCCACAGCATAATGTGCCACCCGATCACAGTGTCCCTTGGTATAATGATCTTTCAACTCAATGGCTTGAGCCAAAGAAAGATAGACTGTTTCATCTTTACTACCCAGTGATTTAATCAATTGATAGCGCATCAGCGCTTCATCTATCGTCTCAGTTAACTCATGATTATTCCAAGGTTTGGTTATAAACCTGAAAGCTTCACTCTTGTTAATTGCATCAATGGCAATGGACAGATCAGCAAATGCAGTCATCATGATCCTGACCGTATGAGGCCAGTGATTCTTAACTTTTGAAAGAAATTCAATCCCGCGCATGGAGGGCATCAGATAATCAGAAACCACTACCCATACCTCTTCCTGCTCCATGATTTTCAGCCCTTCCTGACCGGAAGCGGCAAACATGCAGCGAACATCATCCCGTTCAAGGTAAATCCGCCCCAGTGCGTTTAGTATCGGCTGTTCATCATCGACAAATAAAACCGTTCGCATTTGATCAAACCTCCAGAAACACCAACACAACTGCCTCACTGCTTGCAAAAACAATGGTACGTCCCAGAACCCGCCATGCTCGATCACCAAATATATCGGTCGTATTTAACACTTTTTCTCTACGCACCTGTTCTACAAGTTTTTTTAAACGGTTATCGCTAAAATGATTGATATCTGTGCCAAAAAAATCATTACAAAGCTGTTTTAAAATAATTGCAGCAACACTGTTACAATGAACAATCAGACCATTTTCATCAACCCCCACCACACCAACCGGTAAATTGCCCAACATGGTCTGGGAAAATTCCAATGCCCTGTTACGCAGTTCCAGATCTTCTGTGCGCTGTTGCACCTTTTCTTCAAGCACCTGATTGGCGCGAGCCAGCTCATCCAGCAGCTCACGATTTTTCTTCAATATAAAATATCGTTCCAGACAGTTATGAATTGTTATCCGTAACTCTTCATCATTCCATGGTTTTGGAATAAATTTATAAATGTGCCCTTCATTAATTGCAGCCACAATAGCGCCGGCATCGGCATAACCAGACAGCACTATCCGCACCGTATCTGGCCAGCGCTCATAGACTTCCTTTAAAAACTCAACACCGTTCATTATCGGCATCCGGTAGTCAGAAACAACCACTTGAAAACAATCACTGGATGCAGCCATAATTTCCAGTCCCTCATCACCGGAACCGGCAGTCACAATCTCATAATCGTCATCATGAAATATTCGCTCCAATGACCGCAGCACATTGCGCTCGTCATCAACGCAGAGAATCCTGACCGGCATTTCATAATTTTCCATGAGCGACTCCTTCTTCAATTAAACCTTGCAAAAACATACTTCTCAGGGCTTGCAAGTTTTTATACGAATAACACTGAAAAGAAACGGGTTTGATTCTCCACTGTTTGATTGCTTTTTGCTGCGTCAGGATTTCAATTTTTCTTTCTCTACCGGCAATCGCACAGTAAAAATAGAACCCTTACCCGGCTCACTTTCAACGCTAATCTCTCCATGGTGCTTTCGGATAATATCAGCTGAAATAGAAAGACCAAGGCCGGTTCCTTTACCAGCTGGCTTCGTAGTGTAAAACGGCTCAAAGACCCGTTGTTTCACTTCTTCCGACATTCCTTTACCAGTATCCGCAACTGAAATACAGACACAACTTGACTCATACCAGGTTCGTACACTAATAGTACCCGGCTTGTCCATCGACTGAGCAGCATTCATCAACAGGTTTAAAAAAACCTGATTCAACT
>JAQUCQ010000363.1 GCA_028686145.1 Desulfuromonadaceae bacterium
AATCCGGGTTTGCGAAGATTGGAACAGCAGCTTTGAATCCTTTCGGGACTGGGCGCTAAGTAATGGCTATCAAGACGATTTGAGTATTGACCGAATAAACAACGACGGAAATTATGAGCCTTCAAATTGCCGGTGGGCAAACAGGTTTATTCAGTTAAACAACAGATCGAACAACAGGATCATTATGATTAACGGGCAAGCAATGACAATAGCTGAAGCGGCTAGGGAACAAGGAATAAACGTCCACACCCTAGCACATCGCGAGCAAAGAAAGCGACATGCAAATTCTTAAACATTCTAGGAAAGCACTTCAAACGAGGTGCTTTTTCAATTCACAAATGCAAGGAGAATTTATGAATCAAGGCGCACTCGAACAAGTACCGCTTGGCGTCGAGCAGGCGTTTGGTAATTTGCAAACCAGAATTATGGAAGACGTTGTGCGTCGAATTCGGATCAATGGATTTGTGACTCGTTCTGCTGATTGGGAGATAACTCGATTAAGGCAGCTGGGTGAATCTGATGCTTACATCAAGAAGCAGATCCAGATTGCACTGCATCTGTCTGATGCCGCCATTGACGACATATACCTGGACGCTGTGGGCAAAGAGTACACCCGGAACGCCGAACTGTATCGATTAACCGGCAGCACACTGCCAGCGCTTGCAGATAATATCGAGCTGCAGGATTTAATATCCTCGGTCAAATCCCAAACAAAGGATACACTGAACAATATCACCCGATCCATGGGATTCGTCACCCAGGAGGGAGGAAAGCTCAAGGCGCTTGATCTGACCACCTTCTACCAGAAAACACTTGATGCCGCTCTGGGCGACATTTCGTCAGGCGCTTTCGATTACAGCACCGCCCTACGCCGTACGATCAAGGACATGACCAACTCAGGGCTTAGGTGGATAGATTACGAGTCCGGATATCACAATCGCGTCACGGTGGCTGCAAGGCGCGCTACGATCACTGGATTTAATCAGACGATCAGTCACATGAATGAAAAAACCGCCCGGGATCTGGGCACGGACTCATTCGAGGTTACCTGGCATGCCGGAGCAAGACCAGAACATCAGGCATGGCAAGGCCAAGTCTACACGAAGCAGCAGCTTATTGAGATCTGTGGACTCGGATCCGGAGACGGACTCAAGGGCTGGAACTGCTACCACGATTATCTGCCATTTGTCCCAGGTGCTTCGGTGCGGTCTTATTCAGATGATCAACTCAGGGCGATGAACGCGGCGGAGAATACCCCTAAAACGTACAACGGAAAAGAATACACAACCTATGAGGCTCTTCAGCGCCAGCGACAGCTGGAGACCAACATGCGGGCGCAGCGGCAAGAGATTGACCTGCTGAAAAAAGGTGGAGCTGATGAAAAAGATATCATCAATGCGAATGCAAGATATCGGGTGACATCGGCCGAATACACCGGCCTCAGCAAGACGATGGGATTGCCTCAACAGCGCGAACGGGTTACTATTGATGGCATGGGAAAACGGTCAAGTAACAATGTGATAGCGCCCAGGGCGGAGAAATCGATTAATACGGCGTTGTTAATCGACAATGATCATATTGGAAAAACTTATGGTAAAGCACTATCAATGCAATACAGAACAATCAGCGGCGATGAGTATGTCTTGACTGGTACGGATATTGGTAATGTGGGTATTCTCCCAAAAAACACGTCAGAAACGGATTTCTTTGTTTATGCAGCGCCAAAGAGTAGCGGATTTTTAAAAGGTAAATATGTTTTAGACGATAACCTAAATGCTATTTTCACAGACGGGCGTGTAGTTCTCAATAATTACAGCGCAAACAACGAAACAAGAAATGCAATTCGGGCGATGCTGGAAGACGAAATAAGCAGTCTTGCAGGGATTCGTGGAGATAATATTTGGTATCGTGCCGCGAACAACCCAAAAGAACTTGATTACCTAAAAAAAGGTATCATCCGCCCATCGGTTAATCATATGACAAAAGCTGTCGAGGATGGGCTTTCGGTTTGGGAAAGACCGCTCTATCATGCCGATAATATTTACAAAATATCTGGTGATCTTATTGGAATCGGTGCCGATGGTGAACCGCTACTAGACGTTAAAACAGTCAAGTTATTGTCGGATAAACCATTTACACTTGATCTTCAAGACGAACTAATGAAAAAAGGAAAAGCTCTTTTCCTAAATAAATACAATTGGACTCCGGAACAACTTGATAACGCATTAAAAGGGAAATGGACAAAAAAGACTGATCTTCAAGTGAACTAAATTCATTAATTTCTACATCCTAAAAGCGACCGCTAACCCGGCCGCTTTTTTCATGTCGTTTCGTGGGGGTTGCGCGCGTGTGGTCACACTCGGGCAAGCTGGTTCGATTCCAGTAAACGGCACCAATCCCAACGGCCGGGACAATGGCTGGTAAAAGTCCACCCAGGACTTAAAAACGGAGGTATCCCATGCTCAAGAAAATGAACCTGCAACTGTTGGCTGAACCCGCTGCCGGGGATCCGGGTAGTGGTGGCACACCGCCAGCTGCAACACCACCGGCGGCCACTCCGGCGCCATCCGCCAGCGTCACGTTCACTGCTGACCAGCTCAATGAAATCGACCGCATCACAACTGAGCGGACGACCAGGGCGAGTCAGGCAGCACTCAAGTCCTATTTCCAGCAGCAAGGCATGACAGAGGACCAGGCAACAGAGGCGATCAAGGTCTACAAAGAGACTAACAAGTCGAAACTGTCCCCCGAGGCCCAAGCCCAGATTGAGGCGGCCAACACAAAAGCCACCGAAGCACTCACTCAGGCCAACACGATCCTGATCAAGGCTGATGCCACCGTGCAATCCAGTGCTTTACAGATCCGTGCTGATCGGATTGAGACCGTTCTGTCGATGGCGGATATTTCCAAAGTCAAAGTCACTGATGGCAAGGTCGATTCAGCCGCAGTCAAGACTGCTCTTGAGGCTGTGCTGGTCAAATTCCCTGAATGGAAATCAACCACTGAACCCATAACCAATCCGGTGCTTCCCACTAACGGAGGGAAGGCAACAGCCGGGGACGATGCCGCGCTAAGAAAAGCGATGGGCCTAGCCCCGGCAAAATAATTGAAAGAGGTAAATAATCATGGCTAACACTCTCGCACTCGCTAAGAAGTACACGACTCTGCTCGATGAGGTCTATAAACAGGCCTCGCTGACCGCTGACCTTGACGGTGATTCGTCCGATATTCGCGATGGCGCGAATGCCGAGGAATTCGTCATCCCGAAAATCACCCTGCAGGGCCTCGCGTCCTACTCCAAGACCGCTGGCTATGTTGCTGGCGACATCACCCTGGCATGGGAAACCGTCAAAGCCAATTTCGACCGCGGCCAAAATTCAACATCGATGCAGTCGACAACGAAGACACCGCGATCAACCTGATCGGCAAGCTGGCTGCAGAGTTTGAGCGCACGATGGTTGTCCCGGAAGTCGACGCGTTCCGTTTCTCCAAATATGCCGGTCTCGCCGGTGCATCTCCGGCCGGTGCTTCACTCGCAACGGGTGATGCGGTTGTCGCGGCTTTGCGCGTCGCTGCCACCACGATGGACGAGGCCGAAGTGTCTCAGGAACGTCGTATCCTGTACATCACCTCAACCCTCAAAGCTCTGGTCGACGACCTGGACACCAC
>JAQUCQ010000038.1 GCA_028686145.1 Desulfuromonadaceae bacterium
TCAAACTCGGACCGACACTACCGGCCTTCATCACCCCCAACGTGCTCAACTTCCTGGTGGAGAATTTCAACATCGGCCCGATTACAACGGCTGAAGCCGATCTGAAGGCAATTCTGGGATAACTGAAGAATAACTGCCTTGGACAATGAGCGCCTCGCGGTTTACTGCGAGACGCTCATTGTTTAAAAGACTCATAGTCTGTGCTTTAGACTTATGTTTATGAGTGGTAAGCTGCCACATAGGGCATCGTCCTACCCGTAAGGAACAAGATGATTCCGCCATCGATCATCGCAAGAAGCTCTTTTTGCAAACTTTTCAGATGAAGATGCCTCTTCAAATTGAGAAAAGATTTTTCAAAAAAATCGTAGAAAAAATTACAAATTTGACTTAGGTCAAGGTAGAAATACGTTATTTGGTGTTATATGCGAGTAAATGCTCACTTACGTACATCGAAAGGAAATAAGATGGCAGGCAGAATAAGGGAATCAACCGAGGTAAGACAGATACAGATTACAGAAGCTGCTTTGAAAGTTATCGGTCAAAAGGGAATAAATGGGGCTACTACAGCGGAGATTGCCTCTGCCGCTGGTATTTCAGAGGGGAATATATACCGGCACTTCAAGAACAAAGAAGAAATTTTTATTGCGGTAGTTAATAAGATCGGCAAAGACCTCGAATCACTACTTGATGCAGTTTCGGATATTGCGGACCCTTTACAAAAACTGGAAGAAATTTTTAAAAACCATCTGAGTTACATAGAAGCACATATCGGTATTCCCCGCGTAATATTTTCTGAAGAGGTACTAGTATTAAACAAGAATCTTCGGGAGAAGGTCAAGCATAACATCACAAAGTATTCCAGTGAAATTTGCTCCATCATCTCACAAGCTCAGAATGCCGGAATTATCAACCAGAAATTGGATCCAAGTGTTGTAACAAGTATGTTTATCGGTACGATCAACTTTACGGCCATCCGGTGGGTCATGAATGACTTTTCAAATTCTTTGACCGCTGAGGTTGAAAAACTTTGGATGACTTTTACCACTGCCATAACAACTAAAGGCTGAAGAGTGGAGCAGTAATTTTTTTATAAAACATGCAAGCGAGCGTTTACTTGCAATAGGAGGGTATATGTTCAACATAGTTTTAAAAGTTCCAAATGACGCACGACAAAAGCAGGTTCTTAGTGATGTATTTAATATCCTTGATACCAAGGTAGGTGTAAATGCACTGACGCTTGGCGACATTGCACGGGAGAGCGATGAATCGGCGGGTAAACGTCTTCGAAAAAGAGAAAATAATCGGCGATATCATGAAGTCTGTGTTCTCAAAGGCCTCCTCCATGGTGCTGATCAAGATGGTGCAGGCAATTAGTTTAAAGTGGCTGGTAGGCGATTTTCCCATTCCTTCCATGGATGAGAGGATGATGC
The DNA here is from genome assembly GCA_028686145.1 of Desulfuromonadaceae bacterium. Lineage (GTDB taxonomy): Bacteria > Desulfobacterota > Desulfuromonadia > Geobacterales > Pseudopelobacteraceae > JACRCG01. Next base: position 1,431 of record JAQUCQ010000038.1, read on the forward strand.
TTTGGCACGAGTATGGTAACTTTTTACTTATGATATCAATATTTTGGAGAAGCAGAAATGAAAAAGATACTGGCCATTATCGGAATTTTTCTATTACCGCCAACGATTTTTGCGGAAAGTGACACACCTTCTTACAAACTTCCACAAATCATTGAGTTTGCCCTGAAGAACGAACCGAGGCTCATTGGGCTCGGAAAAAATATCAAAGCGGCTGAATATGCAATCGACGCTGCAAAAGGGGAGCGGTGGCCAAAAGTTAATGTGGGAGCCAACATTACACGTTATCGCTATCCCACGGCCACTTCTCCTATAGCAGGGTCGCCGCAAAGCAGCAAATTCCCTAATTTTGATAATGATATCTACGATGTAGGCGTTTCATTTAGAATCCCACTTTACCAGGGAGGCCGGCTTGAAAAAGCCGTGAATATTGCAAAGATCACCAAGATCGTCGCAGAGGGAACCTTTCACCAAGGAAAACAGGAACTCATTTACAATTTAAAAAGCACTTACTGCAAAATACTTGAGTTGGAGGAGCTTCTAAAAGCACGTGAGCAGATGGTAAATCAGCTTAAAGAGCATCGAAGAGTCACTGAACAATTCTTCAAGGCCGGCAGATCAGCACGAGTGGATCTCATGAAAACCGATGTGGAGTTGGCGCACGCCAGACAGCAGGCGCTGGCAACGCAGAACGCCATGGCAGCAACATATGCCTTACTTCGGACATTGATGGGGGTGGACGAGACATATCCGCAATTCACTATCTCCGGCGAACCTCATTTTTTGAAAGTACATCTGCTGGAGGCCGAAGGGGTGAAGGTGGCTTTGCAGCAGAGGCCGGAATACCGTAAGGCCAAGGTACAGGCAAAACTTCAGCAAGCAAAGCTAGAGCTGACCAAGGGAAAACGCCTCCCCTCTCTGGATCTGGCCGGCGATTTCACAGAAAAAAGTGGTGACTCCTTTTCGTTCAAGGATAACTGGAATATTGGTGTGCGGTTCTCATATCCACTTTTAGACGGTGGGATAACGCGAGCGGAGATCAATAAAAGTTCTATAGAACTTGAGCGCAGTCAGGAAGAGCTCCGTGCAATTCGGCTGTCAATTGTGCAGGAAGTAAAGGAGGCTTTCCTTGCGGTTGCAGATGCGGATAAAAGAGTCTCGGTTTCCAAAGAGGCGATATCTTCCGCTGAGGAAAACCTGCGAGTGGAGCAATTGAGGTATGAAGCCGGTGATGGAACAACAAAAGATGTAATTGACGCCCAGACAGCGTTATTGCGGTCGATCACTGATTGGCATCAGGCGTCGTACGATCTGTTAATGGCACAGGCAGCCCTTGAAATGGCACTGGGAAGTAATGTACCTGAGGAGGTGGCTTCACTATGAAAAAGAAACTGATACTAATTGGCCTGGTGATAATTGTCGCAGCGGTTATTGTTTACTTTCTGCTCCATCAAAAAACCTATGACTCGGGGATACTGCTTAGCTCTGGGAACGTCGAGGTGACCGAAGTGGATCTGGGTTTCAAAACCTCCGGCAGAGTGGAAAGTCTCATGACTGACGAGGGGCTGAGAGTCGCGGCAGGGGGAACTGTGGCAACACTAGACCACTCGGAACTTCTGCGCCAGATGGAGGTACAACAGGCCGTCATCGACTCTAACAGTGCCAAGCTCCTTGAGTTACAGCAAGGTTCTCGAACCCAGGAAATAAAGAGCGCCAAGGCAATAACCGCCTCTGCCGCAGCAGACCTGGAAAAGACACAAAAGGACATTGAACGGGACGGAATGCTGTTTAAAAACGGGGCCATTTCTGCCCAGCAGCGGGACACTTCCAAGCGCGCTTTCGATGTGGCAAAAGCACAGTACGACCATGCCCTGCAAAATGAGAGTTTAGTAAAAGAAGGGCCACGAAGAGAGATACTCAAAGCATCAGAAGCCCAAGTACGTCAGGCAAGGGCGCAACTGAGTGTCTATAGAGAGCAATTGATTGATATGAATCTTATAACACCTGTGCAGGGAGTTGTCCTGCGGAAGAATGTTGAAGCGGGGGAAACCGTTATCGCTGGGACCCCCATCTTCACCATTGGCGACCTGGAACACCCATGGGTAAAGATATATGTCAAAGAAAACAAACTGGGGTTGGTCAAACTCGGACAGAAGGGAGAAGTGAGGGTAGACAGCTATCCGGGAAAGGTATTTACCGGCACAGTGACCTACATCTCGTCGGAGGCGGAATTTACCCCAAAAAATGTCCAGACCCAGGAGGAACGCGTTAAGCTTGTCTTTGGAGTGAAGGTGAGCGTCGACAATCCACACCAGGAATTAAAGCCGGGGATGCCGGCGGACGTCACCATCAGAGTGAGATAGGAAAATCATGGACAACATGGACATAGCCATAAAAACAGAAGAACTTACCAGAATATTCGGCGATACAGTTGCGGTAGACAATCTGACTCTTGAGATTAGAAAGGGTGAGCTGTTCGGCCTGGTCGGACCGGACGGTGCTGGAAAAACAACCACAATGCGCCTGTTAACCGCCATCATGGAGCCGACTTCTGGCGAGGCATGGGTGGGTGGGCACTCGATCCTGAAGGATGGAGAACAGATTAAACAGCGGATTGGCTACATGTCCCAGCGGTTCGGCCTTTACGAAGATCTCACTGTCATGGAAAATATCATCTTCTACGCCGACCTCTATGAGGTCCCTAAAAATGAACGGCCAGCGCGGATCGAGCGACTCCTTGGATTTTCCAATCTCACCCCGTTCAAGGAAAGACTTGCCGGGAAACTCTCCGGGGGGATGAAACAGAAGCTCGGTCTTGCCTGTGCCCTCATCCACACCCCGGAGATCCTCTTTCTTGACGAACCGACCAACGGAGTCGATCCGGTTTCACGACGGGACTTCTGGCGTATTCTTTACGGCCTGCTCAAGGAAGGGATTACTATCTTCGTATCCACCGCCTATCTGGACGAGGCGGAGCGGTGTACACGAGTTGGACTCATGCATCGGGGAAAGATTCTTATCGACGACAGCCCGGCGCGGATCAAGAAATCCCTCGGTTTTCCAATGGTGGAGCTATGGACCGGAGATGCGCGCAAAGCCGAGGAGTTCGTACGAGGGTGCCCCGGAGTCCGGAATGTGAGTATCTACGGCGACCGTCTTCATGTGGCACTGGAGCGGCTCGAAGCGTTGGATGGAGTTATCGGTAAACTTCAAGAAGAAGGTATTACCGTTCGAGATTATCGTTCGATCCTCCCTTCTTTAGAGGATATCTTCATCGCCATGGTGGAGGGAAAATGAACAGTATCGAAACAGCAGTCGAATTTTCTGGGTTAACTCGCGTTTTCGGCGATTTTACTGCAGTAGATCAGATCAGCCTCACGGTTGGTCGGGGAGAAATTTTTGGTTTCCTCGGCCCCAACGGGGCAGGTAAATCAACCACAATCAAGATGCTCTGCGGCCTCCTCACGCCCTCTGCAGGTAAAGGAACCGTTGGTGGTTTCAACATTATGACCGAGTCGGAAGAGATAAAAAAAAATATCGGTTACATGTCACAGAAATTCTCTCTTTACGATGATCTGACTGTGGAGGAGAACATCAATTTTTTTAGCGGTATCTACCAGGTACCCAGGGAGAAGAAGCGTGAACGAAAGGAATGGGTCCTGGAGATGGCGGGGATCTCAGACCGGCGGGGGGCACTGACCAAAACCCTCTCTGGCGGGTTCAAACAGCGGCTGGCTCTCGGTTGCGCCATCCTTCACGAACCCCCCATCATTTTCCTCGACGAGCCGACATCGGGGGTTGACCCAATTTCCAGACGCAATTTCTGGCGACTCATATACGGCCTGTCCAGAGAGGGGAAAACAATTTTTGTTACCACACATTACATGGACGAGGCGGAATATTGTGACCGACTCGCCCTCATTTACCGGGGGAAGATCATCGCTGAAGGAACGCCCACCACCCTGAAACAGGAATATATGAAACGTGACGTTCTGGAAATAGAGGTGGAACAAGTAGTGGATGCGCTGGAGGTGCTTGAACAGAAAGGCATTGAAATAGCCATTTTCGGCAGTGTCCTCCATGCTACTGTGACAAACACCGTGGAGGATACCGAACTGATTAGTGAGTCACTTGCCAAAGCAGGAATAGCGGTCGTACGGATTGAAAAAATAGCCCCGTCGCTTGAAGATGTCTTTGTTACCCTTATTGAGGTGTCGTGACATGAAAAGTATCCGCGTTCGAGCCATAGCAAAAAAAGAGCTAATTCAGGTACTCCGTGATCCGCTGAGCTTGGCCATGGCGTTCATCATGCCTGTGATCTTGCTGTTGATCTTTGGATACGCCATCACCATGGATGTTAACAACTTACGGACTGTGGTCTACGATCTGGACAAAAGCAGTTTGAGCCGTGAGTTGGTCGCCCAGTTTAGAGAGTCGGGATACTTCACAGTAGTCCGTGCTCTTGATCGCCCTTCAGACGTCGATGCAGCACTCGACGCAAATAAGGGGCAAGTGGCTATCTGGATTCCCGCAGGCTTTTCCGAAAACCTGCGGAGAGGAAAGATTGCTCCGCTACAAGTGGTGGTGGACGGCAGCGATTCCAACACGGCTACCATTGCCCTCGGCTATGTGGAGGGTGTGACAGAACGCTTCGGCCAGCGGCTTACCGGAGGAGTTGCCCGCCCTCCGATCGATGCAAGAGTGCGGGTCTGGTACAATCCGGAACTTAAATCGCGCAACTACATCATTCCCGGGCTTATTGCTGTAATTATGGCTGTCATTGCAGCACTACTCACATCTCTCACTATCGCCAGAGAATGGGAACGGGGCACCATGGAGCAGTTGATCGCCACGCCGGTAAAGACCACGGAACTTATAGCCGGAAAGCTACTCCCCTACTTCTTCATCGGTTTAATCGATGTGGCTGTTTCGGTGGCCATGACAGTATTTATCTTTGATGTACCGTTGCGAGGGAGCCTGTCGCTGCTCGCCTTCCTTTCATCCATATTTCTTTTTGGTGGCATCTCTCTGGGAATCTTGATTTCCGTTGTTGCCAAGTCACAACTTGTTGCGAGCCAGATTGCCATGGTGGTGAGTTTTTTGCCGGCTTTCCTTCTGTCGGGTTTCATGTACGCCATCAGCAACATGCCATTTCCGCTCCAGAATATGACCCGGATCATTCCTGCCCGTTACTTCGTATCGATTCTCAAGGGAGTTTTTCTCAAAGGAAGTACCCTCAGCCAACTGGCATCGGAAACAATTCTTCTTACTCTTTTTGGTGCAGTAACCTTTGCCATTTCAGTCAAGAAATTCAAAAAAAGGATCTTGTGATATGTTCAAACGGATTAAGGAAATGGTGGTCAAGGAATTCAGTCAGGTGTTTCGGGATCGGAGGATGAAAGCTATCATCTTTGTCACCCCGATCCTGCAGCTCCTCATTTTCGGCTACGCGGTGACTACCGACGTAAAGAGCATAAGCACAGCATTCTACGACTTAGATCACTCCTATGAAAGTCGGGAATTGGGGAGGCGGCTCGAAGCATCCGGTTACTTTACCATCAGTGTGACCCCCTCTTCGGCAAAAGAGATGGGGGACCTTCTAGACCGGGGAAAAGTTCTCGCCGCGCTACAGATAAACAAAGGCTTCAGCCGGGACCTGGCAAGAGGTATTCCCACAGAAGTACAGGTGATTGTTGATGGAACCGATTCGAATACAGCATCCGTTGCGATGGACTACTCCACACGTGTCATCACCCGATTTGGCAAGGAATTTGGGACTCGGGCCGGTATGCAGCGGGTTGTAAAGCCGGTACGTATCGATCTGCGCTCCCGAGCCTGGTACAACCCTGATCTGCGGAGCAGAAACTACAACGTGCCTGGGGTCATTGCAATTATCATTATGCTCACCTGTCTGCTGCTGACCGCCATGGCAGTGGTGCGGGAGCGAGAGATAGGGACAATGGAACAGTTGATGGTTACTCCGCTAAAACCGGTGGAGCTGATGCTTGGGAAAACCATACCTTTTGCAATCATCGGTTTCTTCGACATGGCACTCGTTACAACCATCGGTGTCTTCTGGTTCGATATCCCGATCAAAGGGAGTATTCCACTTCTTGTTCTCTCTACTGCAATCTATCTACTCTCGGTATTGGGTGTTGGGCTCTTTATTTCCACTATTTCCAGGACCCAGCAGCAGGCGCTGATGGCCACCTTCCTCTTCTATATTCCAGCAGTCCTCCTCTCCGGGTTCATGTTTCCTATCGAGAATATGCCTACGGCCATTCAGTACGGAACCTACCTGAATCCACTTCGATATTTTCTGGTTATCATCAGAGGAATTTTTCTCAAGGGGAACGGGATTGATATTCTTTGGCCACAGATGACCGCACTTTTATTTCTTGGTGTAATTGTCATAACGACCAGTTCTCTTCGCTTCAGGAAGAGGCTCGGATAAAGGACGAATGGTGTAGTCTTTATTCCGATTCACGTGGGCATCTGTTGCACACTGTAACATTCCGAAACGGTCAAAGAAAGTAGACCAAGCCTGAATGTCTTTCACAAGTTGATTGCGAAATATTTGCGGAAAGTTTTATTGGAGAGTTTCTTGTGAAATTGAAATGGTGGCTCATTAGTGCGGAGCTTCACTCTATAGATTGAACTATTCGTATTTGAAATTTTCGACATTTTTTTGATATGGGTCAAACTTCCGCAGGGGACATTGTTATATCGTATAAAAAATAAGACAAATCCATCAGGCACCACCGTAGGAGGGTACATGGACAGACAATTGAAACAGTTAGTCAACGATGCGCCGGACGCAATTCTTGTCTCGAACCAGAAAGGGATTATCAACTTCTGGAACAGCGGGGCAGAGCATATTTTTGGCTATACTGCGGACGAAGCAGTGGGCCAATTACTTGATCTGATTATTCCCGAAACTTTACGGAGTCGTCACTGGGAAGGATATTGGCGGGTGATGAAGTCAGGAGAAACAAAATATAAAACCGGTCTTCTTTCGTCGCCAGGCATCTGTAAGGACGGTACACGTGTCTCACTTGAATTTAGTATGGTTCTGCTGCGTAACGAAGACGGCGGCATAGAGGGCTGTGCCTCGATCATGCGGGACGTGACTGAACGATGGAAGAAAGAGAAAGAGATGAAAGAGCGGTTATCTGATTGTGAAGCAAAATTAGTAGAGGCATCAAGTAATTAAGTATTATAGAGGTCTTCTTATTAATATTACCATGAAGAGCATTCATGCTTAGAAAACGTGTAGTCATAGTTGGAATGGGGTTTGGGGGAATCCGGACAGCCCGGGTACTGGCAGGTAAAGGACTCGAAGTCATTCTTGTGGACCGGAACAATTATCATTTGTTTCAGCCACTGCTTTACCAGGTAGCAACCGCCGGACTGGAGCAGGAATCGATCGCCCACTCGGTGCGCGCCATGGCTAGGAACTGGGGTGGGGCTCGATTTCAGTTGACCGAAGTGAATGGTGTTGATTTTGCCTCTCGTAAAATTTTGACCGACACCGGATGTATCCCGTATGACTATCTTGTTATTGGTGCAGGTAGCGTTACGAATTTTTTCGACCTTGAGTCGGTTGAACAAAACTCTTTCGACCTCAAGGAACTGGCAGACGCTGAAACACTACGAAATCATATTCTCACGGCCTTTGAACGGGCGGTAATGGAACCTGACCCAGCTCGAAAAAGGGCACTGATAACCTTCGTTATCGTCGGTGGCGGACCTACGGGAGTTGAATTTGCCGGTGCACTCATAGAACTTGTCCATTTTGTCTTAGCCAAGGACTATCCTGAGTTGAGCACCTATGCGGCAAGGGTGGTGCTGGTAGAGGCCACTGACAAACTGCTGGCGTCAATGCCGTCAAAACAACGCACGTACACGTTGAAAAAGTTGCGCAGCATGTCCGTGGAAGTTCTCCTCAACGCCCGTGTCGTGGATGCCGGCCCTGAAAGGGTCACTCTACATGATGGAGCCATCATTCCAGCGCACACACTCTTCTGGTCGGCAGGTGTAAAGGCTGCACCAATAGCTGCTTCTCTTGATGTTCCTCACAGAGCAGGAGGCAGAATTCCCGTTGAACCTGATCTGACCCTTCCTGGTCACCCAGAAGTCTTTGTCATTGGTGACATGGCATATCTGGAGCAGGACGGCTCGGCATTGCCCATGACTGCACCCGTAGCCATGCAGATGGGTATTTACGCCGGGAAAGCGATTCTGGCAAAAGAGATAAACTCAACCAATCCTCCATTTCGCTACCGCGACAAGGGGAGTATGGCTACCATCGGACGAAATGCTGCCGTGGCAAGCGCCTTTGGCATGGACTTCCGGGGATACATGGCCTGGCTTGTCTGGCTACTCTTGCACCTCTACTACCTGATCGGCTTTCGAAATCGCATCGTCGTCATGCTCAACTGGGTTTGGTACTATTGGTTTCATGAGCGACAGGTGCGGCTTATTACCAGGAGAGAGGGCAAGTAATGGATATACGTTCAATAAAATCTCTGACTACCATACGTTTAATTGTCCAGTGGTGTTTTTTGTTTTGGGTGGTTGGTATCGGCATCCGTTTCGGAATTTTTATCAATTCGGTTGAAAGCAGAGCCGCTGCTCCCCTGGTTTCGCGTCCGCCGGGCGTTGAAGGATTCCTGCCAATCGGCGCTCTAACCAGCTTAAAGTACTGGCTGGTTTCAGGCAAAGTACACCCGGTCCATCCCGCTGCACTGGTCATTTTCCTGGCAATCCTGCTCATGAGTCTGCTTGCCAAAAAATCATTTTGCTCATGGCTGTGTCCAGTCGGCACACTTTCCGAAGGAGCCTATAAGCTCGGTCGGCGGTTATTTGGTAAAAATTACCATCTTTGGCGATGGCTTGATTTTGGATTGCGAAGCATCAAATATCTGCTGCTTCTGATGTTCGTAAAGTTAATTCTGCTGGACATGCCCACAGAAGCCCTGAGTAGTTTTCTGAATGGTTCCTACTGGGCGGTTAGTGACGTCAAGATGCTCTACTTCTTTACACGTATGTCGGTAACTACGGTGGTGGTTCTGGCAATCCTGACTTTTTTATCGCTTTTTTATAAGAATTTTTGGTGCCGGTATCTCTGCCCATATGGTGCGCTGCTTGGCTTGGTAAGCCTCGTCAGTCCTTTCAAAATTCGGCGAAACCCAGCGAGCTGTACCGGGTGCCAACGCTGCTCCAATGCCTGTCCATCAGATCTTTCGGTGCATTCCTGCTCAACAATCTCTTCACCGGAATGTACCGGATGCCTCACCTGTGTGGCGCTCTGTCCGGAGCAAAATGTTCTCGCCATGCAGCCTGCCTTCAGGAAGCGATCAGTATCGGTGTGGGCTTTTCCCCTTGTCGTTGTAATTATTTTTATGGGGGGAATCGGTGCTGGGATGGTCAGTGGACACTGGCACAGCTCGTTGAGTTATGCAGATTACCAGCGACTCATACCTCTCGTGCCGTACCTGAGTCATTGATAATGAGACAGTAGTATTATTGAAAAACACGGTCCATCAACCTTTAGAAGAGAGGCCTGACCATCAGAAAAAGACTAACAGGCTTTCCTCAGCGCTGCATGGCACCAATACGTGGCCCGCGGCCGCCAATGTCATTGCGCTATGCCATCTGGAGTTTCATCAGTGCAACCATTGGTATCTTGGCAATTTGTGAGATAACAACTCTGGTTGGTCACCCACTGTTGATCGGTTCGTTTGGTGCTTCGGCGGTTCTCCTTTTCGGGGCCAATGACTCGCCCCTGGCCCAGCCGCGTAACCTGGTAGGAGGGCACGTTGTCTCCGCTTGTGTGGCGGTAATTGTGGTGGCCCTCTTTGGCTCCTCGACACTGACCATGGCTATTGCGGTGGGGCTAGCCATATTTGTAATGAACCTGACTCATACAACCCATCCACCAGGAGGAGCTACGGCCTTGATTGGCGTGCAGGGGGCCGTTGGCCCTTGGTTCATTCTGTTGCCGGTGCTGGCAGGAGCCTTGATTCTCCTTGTTACAGCAATCTTTACAAATAATATAGTGTATCACCGTTCTTATCCTAAACACTGGCTATAGGTCGATTATGCGTTTTGTTACCAGCATCAAAATATTTCTTTGCCTAAACCTGATGTTCATATTTCCGATTTCGGCACACGCCATTCCTACTATTACATGTCATTGCTTTACCGACCGTTCCTATGATCCTGCGCAACCTTCCATGGCCGATCCATATTTTCTGGCTTCGGCGCAAAACTCCTTCTTTGCCATCGTGTTTAACACCGATAAAAGAACGATTGTGCTGAAGAAACAACAAGGCATATCTCCTGACGATCTCTGGGTTGCCTATTGGATCGCTTCTAAAAAATCAGGGACTACACCGGACAGCCTGCTCCAAGCCAAACGGGAGAGTAAGACATGGAAGCATGTCATCGTGCCACTGGGGCTTTCACCGAAAACACTGGGAACGAGATTTTTGAATGCCCTCAACGCAAATGAGTTAGACATCCGTTTGTCAGACGCGGTGGTTGATGACCTTTTCCTTAAAGCCCGGTTGCTGGGTGAGGGCGATTTGGCAGCATTGCGTAAAGAGGGTGCCACCAATCAGGAATTGATCCTTGCCACAACAATTGCCACTAAGACGAGACAAGCTGTCAAGCAGGTCTATCTTGAAGTCAAGTCGGGTGCTAAAACATGGGGCTCACTCTTGACAGAGGCAAAGATCGATACAAAAAACATGCAGCAAGAAATTGCCAGTATCTTGAAATTGCGCCCTCAGTGACTTATGCGAGGCAATTCAGTAAATGGTAGAGCAGCCAATGGCTGGTTGAATAGACGTGTTCACACTGCTTCAGCCACAATTGAATTGCACCTCACGGTCATAATTTCTCACATATCGCATTTCTCCCACCAAATTAAATCGTTTTTTTGATCCACATCAAACTCCTTTACCAAGGATGAAGCTAAGCTGAATTCATAACAGCGCGAGGAGGTGCTTAATGAATTTCAGCAATGAACTTGGCGATAAAGCAATTCAGGATGTAATGCAGACTTACCCGGAGATCGGCGAGATACTTGCCCGTTACGAAATCGGATGTACAACCTGCAAGGTAGGGATCTGTCTGCTGAAGGATGTGGTGTCCATTCACGGTTTGTCTAAGGAAGACGAAGCATCCATTGAGCGGGAAATAAACGAACATTTAGCTAAAATAGGAGAATAAATCATGGGAAATCTGGGATGTGGCTGCCCCGGCAGCATGGCTAAAGTAATTGAGAGACCGGTAACGGAAGAAGCAAGCAGCATGAAAGCGGTTTCAGAGCTCAGGCAGTGGCCAGTGCAACTCCACTTGGTACCGCCATCCGCTCCCTATTTCAAGAACGCGGATATTCTGATTTGTGCCGATTGCGTGGCTTTTGCCATGGGAAGCATGCACCAAGATCTTCTGAAGGGGAAGGCCTTGGCAATTGCCTGCCCGAAGCTGGATGATACTGGTACGTATGTAGACAAACTGGCTAATATCTTTTCGACCAACGAGACACCTCATGTCACCGTGGCAATTATGGAAGTACCCTGCTGTCGCGGACTGGATATCATGGTCAAGGAAGCGATTCAGAAAAGTGGCAGAAACATTCCACTAGAAACGGTGATCGTCGGTATCGACGGCAACAGGAGAAGCTGATGAAAACAAACATTACTCAGGTATTGGTTGATGAGCACCGTCTTATTCTGCGGATGATCGCTCTGCTTGAAAAGAATGCCCCACAGACAGCTGAAGGTAATTACCTTAACTGGCAATTCTATCTTGATGGTGTCGACTTCATTCGTCAGTACTCAGACCGTTTTCACCACGCTAAAGAAGAAGACGTTCTCTTTAAGGCACTGATCGATAATGGTATGCCTAAAGATCACAGTCCGGTGGCTGCCATGCTGATGGAACATGATCTGGGGCGCGAATTCGTCCGCGCAATGGAAGCTGATGTTCAAGATGCCCAGTCAGGCCTTTCAAGTAGCTATCAGGCAATTGCCGATAACGCTTTGGGCTATGCGGCGCTTTTGCGTGACCATATAAGTAAAGAAGATGACATTTTGTACCCGTTAGCGGAACGAGTGATTCCAGAAACCATGCGTGAAGAGATTCTCCAAGGATACCAAGCCGCAGAAACTCAAGTGTCTCCAGAGTTTGGCAAACGCTACCAAGCTGTTGTTTTGCAATACGAGCTGGAATAGTTGGGAATCAGGTATTAGTTTTACCGACAATGCGCTCAAGGATTTGACAGCCAAGACTGTTAAAGCAGCGAAGGTGGCAAAGGTTACGGCAAAGAAAAAATAGTAGGCAACTAAGGACATTAAGCAGGTATTAAGCGGCGCTTCTCTTGTCATTCCAGGGAAGCGCCGCTTTTTATTTGAAATATATTTGTGTAGGACGCCAGATGGGGGAGGGCAGGTGCTATTCTCGTAATAACAAAATCACAGAGGAGAATACCATGATGCAAGACCTGCTCGAAGATCTGCTAACCTTTGTTTTTGTAACTCACTCCTGGGAAATAAATATATGCTCAAACAGTGGGTTGGAACTCGAACCGGATGGTCGCTGCCTCCTCTGTATTAAACAACTGAAGCTGGCTGTCTGAAGCCTGAAACTTTGGCATCTAAGCATGCAAGCGATGCCCGGTATTATTAAAAGGTGAGTTGAGCGGAAAAAACCCTTGGATCATCGACTTGGTCGGGTACATTGGAGTCGCAATAAAGTGGCAACCGGTATACGCCGCGTCTTATCCATGGAAGAAGATGTCAATGGAGCGGTCTTACAGCAACGCATGCGTGAACTTGGCGAAGAAATCAGTAACTTGCTGACCCAACAGCATTTGCTTGGGAAGATGCTGCAGGTTCAATCGCTCAGAGAGCTACCGGTTACAGTTGATAAGCAGGCGTGGATTGAAATGCTACGTGCAGCAGGGATTGATGAAGCTGCCATGAGAAGGTGGCATACTGAATTTGAGAGCCGGGCACCGGAGGCTCACCACCATTTTCTGCTCTCGCTTGGAATATCGGAAGATGAGGCACTTCTTATTCGGAAACGGTCCGTGGAAAAGTAACCGAATGAAGAAAACGAGTTCCAAACACGCAGCCAACCAGGCCGCCCGAGAAAACTGGGCTGACTGGTCAGCATTGTGACGTTCACTGTCCCCAAACTGTCCCCATACCACCTGATTTCAACACTACTAAACCGGTCTGATCTGGACTGACACCAACCGGAAAGTTATGCTATCTATCTGTATTATTTAGATATATTGTTGACTTCTGTTTTAGAAAAAAGTTGCCGGCCATTTCGAATCTCGTTTATATGGCTGCCCAGAGTTTTACCCCAGCGGTTGGACAGTTACGACAGTAGAATAAGCTATCGTTTGTCGTTCCACCTCCATGAGTAATTGCATTCACTTGAACTCGCTCAGTAGATATTCCGCTATTGCCTTTGCTTCCTTGTTAGAGAAGTTTTTTTCATCGAATTTGGTCATTCTTGGACCCGTGCGCATCCTGCCAATAAAACAGCAGCAGTAATCAATGTCTTTCCTGAGTAGAATTAATCCGGCTTTCGAGATCGTGTGACATATTGTGACAAATGCCTGTACTTCAGATTGATGCTAGATGCCCGTTACCCTAAAATAGGGGCAACTTCAGATAACGGGTCGCAGCGCACAATAAGCTACAGCGACCCAGTATATAAATTATTTCGGCGGCACTTCCAGTGAATACTTAGCCGGACTGCAGACCAAGATCAGCGTTCCCAACCGGGAATTCAATCCCATGACCGGTGCCGCCACGACCAAATCACCATTTGCCAGGGTACTGAGCATCGTCACGTTTGTTTTCAGAACATCAGGCGGAAACGAGCTCGTGACAGTAGTGCCTTCGCGCTTCTTGTTTGTCGCCACTATCCCAATGCCGTCAGGTCCAGCCACAATGATTTCTTTCATACCCGGTTCTTTCACAAACTGGATCAGATACTGGTTGACCTGG
>JAQUCQ010000364.1 GCA_028686145.1 Desulfuromonadaceae bacterium
TGAATTTACGTCTACACAAACTCTGTATCCAGAATACTGACCGTCATAAGAGCGTGCTGGGCTTCGCCAATTATTGTACATCACACTGCTAGGGTCTTTAAGTTTTGCGTATAAATACTGCTGAACTAGTGCTTGATAGTTTGAAGGGTAGCTACCGTAATCAGCGGATGCTCTCTCCGCAGCTGTTGGGGAATGAACACATCCAGCAAGAACTCCAACAAAAAGTGCGTAAACAAATAACTTCATAAGTCTCTCCTTTTGATTATCTCAACATAATATATGTATAACTTACGATGCCATCTTTTCATCTCCCCGAGATAACTATGACATCATCTGAGTAACGCGGCGTCTAATATTAATAAGCTGCAATGTCACAGGAACTGTCTTTCTATAGCTTGGGGATCCTAATAATAACAGTAAAAGGGGCAACGATACGAGAGTACCAACTCCAGTACCTGTCAATAGCAACAAAGAAGAGCTCATGCCAAACACACTCGCCCACATTCCAGCAAATATTCCAGAGTAAAATAAACTTGCTGTTAATGGGCCCGTAAGTAAGGATGCAACCGAGAGAGATGTTACAGTAGTCGCAGATAGCACTTTCTCTATTTCTTTTATTGTACTAATAGGCACATCAGGATTTTTCCCTTCTTTAATTTGTTTCTGAAAAATCTCTTCCGATTTCTTAGCACGCTCTTCGGGCTTCATTCTGTTCAGTTCGTCGGCTATTTTTATGGCAAAATATTCAACAATCTTGTTTTCAATTTCCACTTCAGACCTGCCATCACCTAACATATAAACACTTTTATCTTTATTTGGTTTTAATTTATTTGCAATATCAGCAAGAATTTCCTTGTAAGGCATGTCATGATCACCCCGAAACCAGTTGCCGATAGTATGCCCTGCTGCAGACCTATACTCTTTACTGATCTGGTACACATCAGAATCTACAGGAAGTTTTAATGCTTTGCATATTTCGGCTTTTTCTTCATTGGCTGCTTGATCCAATAACGAAAAAATTGTGTCAGGGTTCTCTTTAATTTTTGTTTTTTCATGGATGCTTTCCATTTCTGATATAAGCTCTGACTTACCCTCCTCCAAAGGAATACTTAAAGCGTTTGAGACAATCATTGACAATACAATTGCAGCAGTACCACTAGGGGGTTCATTATTGTTTTGATTTTCCCATCTAGCGACAGTTTTACTCGAAACACCAAGCATATTTGCCAAATCATCCCTTGTGAGTCCCATTTTATTTCGCATATCGATAATGTTATTTGGTGTTAGAATAGATGCGCTCATGACAATTCCTCCACAGGTATTTCGTTAATTCCCAAATTTCTTAAATAAGAAATAAATTCACCGCCGGCTCTCCATAAATCCTTTATTGCCAAGAAAAGCATATAGCATCCGAACGCTACAAGTGCCGCTCCTGAAATGTTGTCCCTCATGATCTCCAGTAATGACATGGTGTGTGAAGCCAGTTCAATCCCAAACCATCCAGTAAATAATCCTGACAACGAACCAACGCCAACACCAATGGCGGTTACTGCAACCGCAGGTATGGCAAAAGCGGTTCCCATCATTGAAATGCCGATTCCGCCAATCGATGCAAAAGTTCCCCCTACCACTCCACCAACGCCGGTTCCGAAGGCAGCCCCAATAAGTTCCGGAATCTTGCCTTCGCAGTCAACTGGATTAATAAGTGGAGCGCCAATCGCGATTGCCGTAATTCCGAAAGCAGCTTCTGTCATACCAGCGATGGCCGGATGGTTGTTTTTGAATGTATTAAAACAACTAATCAATTTCTCAAAGTCGTTTTGATCCCGGCTTAGCGCTTCGACCTTCGCTGTTAGTTCCTTGGCAAGGTATTTCATGTCTGCCTCCGTTAATTTATGACTTGCCTTTAGGGTACAGCAAAGAAGAAAAATGTCAACAAATATTCTTGTTTTGACCTTAAAAAATCTCGATATGTCTTTGTTTGGGTTTTTGGTTTGGGTTTTGTGATGTGTTGGGGGCGGGGAGGATGGAAACGGTTTTAGCCTTGCTTGAAGGTTTTACGTGCATTAATCACGATAGTATTGACTTCACAATCGCAAATTATATCCGATTTATTGTTTTGCTCCTCCAGTTCTTAATCCTGCTTGGTATTCACCCAATAGGAACATTTATCCAACGGAGAATTTTCATGAACAGCATGTTAATTTGGGCCATTACACATTATCAACCCCAATCTTCCGCTTCTTCGCTTCCGGTATCTCCTTGAAATTCTCCCGCGTTGATACCCGCTTTCCCGACTTCTTCTCCAGATCTTTTCTCGCATTACCGGCCACGGTACCGCCTGCCGCGGCCGCATCCAGATTCTCCTCAAATTCCTGGGCATCGCGATTCCGGGCGATTTCGGTGGTGGAGGCCTCTCCCAGCATGGTGAAGATCAGTTCCAGATCGGTCATGTGATTCCGCAGGTTGTCCTTTTGCTTTTCCAACCCCTTGAATTCCTTGTACTCGGTTGGTGTCATGCCGAAGGTGGCACGGCTAATCTCGGCGGTGAGGATTGAATACTCCACCTGCTCCTTTACCCCGCGCTTCTTCCATTCGTTGGTCAACTCGTCCCGGATGGCAATGCCGCGCACCCGCTTTTCGATCCACTCGTCGCTGTACCCCTTGGCGCGGTACAGTTCGCGCATCCGCTTGGCCGCCAGTTCCGGGTTCTCTATTTCTTCAAGCCGCTCGTAGCCAACCTGCGCCAGCCAGCGCTTGAAGGGTTCGGCCTTTGGGGAAGGGATGGACTGGATGAGACGCAGCAACTGTTCCGAGTCGGCTACGTCAGTGAGCCGTTCTTTACCGTCGGGAGCTGTCATTTTCAAACCGTTACAATTTGTAACGGTTTCATTTCCCTCTGCAAGGAGCCGTTTTTTTAATACACGCCAGTACACCTGCGGGTTTTGGCTATCGGTTAAAATAGCGATCACGTCTACGACGGCAAATAACCATTTACCCTTTTCTGAATCCCATACTGAACGAACCTTCTTCGATTCAAATAGCTTTATTGCCGTTTCACGGGTCATTGGCCAGCTCCTATAGTTCAAGTCAGTTATTCTGATTGAAGTAATGTACGTATTTATCACAGCATTTTCAAAATAACCACCGCAAAGCCTCTTCATTAAAGCATCTGCGCGATGATTTCTTGCATGTCGGCACAACTCGCTTTCAGGGCTATTTTTTCTCTCCCCACCCGCAAAAAATATGCTAATATCCCGTTTCCTTTTTTCCAAACCATGGAGGTCGTCATGCCGCAATTTTATGAAGGTAAGCTTGAAGCAAAAGGGCAGAAGATCGGCATTGTTGTCAGCCGTTTCAACAGCTTTATCTGCGAACGTCTGCTGGAGGGGGCGGTTGATGCGCTGATCCGTCATGGCGCCGATGACAAGAATATCCACGTTGCCCGTGTGCCGGGTGCGTTTGAAATTCCGCTCTTTGCCAAGAAAATGGCTGAATCGGGCAAGTACGATGCCCTGATCTGTCTTGGGGCCGTTATCCGCGGCTCAACGCCTCATTTCGATTATGTTGCTTCCGAGGTTTCCAAAGGGGTCGCTGGCGTCTCTCTGGAAAGCGGCATACCCATCGCGTTCGGTGTCCTCAC
>JAQUCQ010000039.1 GCA_028686145.1 Desulfuromonadaceae bacterium
GTCAGTACTTTCTCAAGATTGCGGTATTTCTCTCTCACCGGATCGAGGCGGTGGCCCAGGCAGGACATTACAACATCTCGATCTGCTTGGGATAGAGCCTCCTTGGTGACTTTTTCCTGTTCACGGACCTGGCGCAAGACCTCGTTCAGCTGTTCTGTCAGCGCCTTTCCCTGCTTTTCAAGCTTCTGCCGCTTCTTTTCGTTGAGGGCATCATATTCTTCCTGGGTATAGTTGCGGCCAGCCTTCTGGGGCACAATCACGAGCCCGGACACCGTTCTCTGCAGAGAGAACCCCAGTTTTTCAGCGGCCTTTTCCAGCCCCTGAAATAAATCGTTTGAAGCTGATTGATAGTTGTCGAGCAGTTCGGCACGCTTGTTTTCATATTCACTACTTTCAAGGGCTTTGGGTATGTCCTTGCGAAAGGCCTCAATCAACTCTTTCATGTCTGACGCCAGTTCGCTTCCTTTCCCGGCGGGAACATCAAGCGAGATGGCAGAGTCGGAATCCTTGAAGTTGTTGACATAGACCCAGTCATGCGGCTGCGGTTCACTCTTGGCCCGTTTGCTGAGGATACTGGCGATAGTCGTTGTTCGACCGGTGCCGGTTTCGCCGGACACATATAAATTGAAGCCGGATCCATCGACTCCCAAGCCGAATTCTATTGAACGGAGTGCCCGTTTCTGGCCGATCGCATCATTAAAATCAGGAAGTTCTGCCGTTGTATCAAAACCAAGAAGGTCAGGGTCACAGTTCCAACGCAGTTTTTCGGCAGGTATGAGGCGGGATTCGGACATCAGTGACTCCTTTGGATTAATGCAATCCGGCATTGTGTAAAGCGGCTGTGGATATGTCAAGCTGAAATCGCGGCAAGCGCCTTTGCCACGGCTTCACGGATGTCAGACTGCTCAGGCAGGGTTGCGGCCAGTTCCGTGATATAGCCACGTTCACGCAGAATCCGGCGCGATGTTGTGCAGGAGAGGTCATAAACCCACGAAATCAGCAGTAGCTTGAAATCATTGAAGCAGTCGATGGTGTCAAGAGGGACGACAGCCCCGGAATTCAGCGCGGCGATGCACTGTCCTGAGGCCAATCCGGGGATGTCGGGCAGTCCGAGGGTCGCAGCCGAAGCCCGTTCTTCCGGAGCTTGTCTTACTAACTCGACGAACAAACGCCAGATATCCAGTTTGTCTGCATCCCGAATCATATTGATATAACGTCTGGTAGGAGATTGAATTCTGGCAGGGGGAGCGAGGAGGTTGTGAAATCGCACCGCCTCCTCAATCAGAAGTTGTTCAGCCTGGTCCAGGCCGTCCAGAATATTTTCTTCCCGGATAACTTCTATGGCAAGACGGGCATGGTTATCCGAGATACTATCTCGAAAAGTGCGCCAGCGCCGGTACTGTGGAAAGCGACCGACGTCGTGTAGCAGGGCTGTGGCCGCAGCAATACGCGACTCATTCTCAGAAAGATTTTCACCGGCGGACAGGAGCGCCATTACTTCGCATACTTTTCGGGTATGCTCAATCTTAAGCCGGATATTTTTTACGCCTTCATCGTCGGTAACCAGATACGGCTCGACATACCGGTCGAACCAGGAGACAAGATCATCGAGTTGCAATTTTTCCATACCGTCATGTGACCCCATCAGGATTGATATTGTCTGTATAATACTGTACCTTGTCGCGAAGTCAATCAATGTCGCGAGGAACCTCATGCAGTTGTCGCTTCTGGAGAATGCTGATCCCCGGCTGAATGCTGAATACAGGGTAAAAGCGCTCCGTTCCCAGCTTGAATACCACAATCAGCGTTACTACCAGATGGATGCTCCGGAAATCAGTGATGCCGAGTATGATGAGCTTTTTCGTGAGCTCGTAATGCTGGAAGAACGCTACCCTGAGATGGTGACAGCGGAGTCTCCGACGCAACGTGTTGGAGGGGCTCCTGTCGGCCGTTTTAACTCTGTGATACATCGCGTGCCGATGCTCTCCCTTGAAAATGCGGTTAATGACCATGAGATCAGGGCAAAGCTGGATGTCAGGATAAAGAAAGAGCTTGGCCTGGCTGACAGTCGGCCGGTTTCGTACATGTGTGAGCCCAAGATGGATGGCCTGGCTGTCGAGCTTGTGTATGAACATGGGATGTTAACTGTTGCATCAACCCGTGGCGATGGCGTAACAGGCGAAGATGTTACGCAAAATATCCGGACCCTGCGAGGACTGCCGCTGCGCCTGAATGGTGATGTGGTGCCAGCACTGCTGGAAGTCCGAGGAGAAGTGTTTCTCTCGCTGGACTCCTTTCAGAAAATTAATCGTGACAGAGAGGAAAACGGTGATCCCCCCTTTGCCAACCCGCGCAACGCCGCTGCCGGCTCACTCCGGCAGCTTGACCCACGCATTACGGCCCGTCGGCCGCTTTCGTTTTTCTGCTATGCTCCAGGCGTTGTCGAAGGTGCCTCATTTTCGTCTCAGCATGAATTCCTGAGCACCGTTGCTGGCTGGGGGCTGCCGGTCAACCCGTTGGCCCGACAGGTGGAGGGGGTTGACGGAGCAGTCGCTTACTACAATGAAATGCAGGAGATACGGGAGTCACTTCCCTATGAAATCGACGGAACGGTCGTCAAGGTCGATTCGTTCCTGTTGCAGCGGGAGCTCGGCGAGAAGAGCCGTTCACCATTGTGGGCAATTGCCTGTAAATTCCCACCCCGACAGGCTGAAACCCTGCTGGAGGATATTCTGCTTTCAGTTGGCCGCACCGGTGTTGTTACGCCGGTTGCGCAACTCCGGCCGGTTGAAATTTCCGGCGTGACGGTCTCCCGGGCGACACTGCACAACTGGGATGAACTGGCTGCCAAGGATATACGCATCGGAGACACCGTCGTGGTCGAACGCGCCGGCGATGTAATTCCGGCGGTTGTCCGGGTCGTTGTTGAGCGGCGCAACGGGTCTGAGCGCACCGTCCTGCCACCTGCTTTCTGCCCGGAGTGCGGCTCGGCGGTTGTCCGGATTGCCGATGAAGTCGCCTTGCGCTGTATGGGACTATCCTGCCCTCCGCAGATCCGCGAATCAATCAAGCATTTTGCTTCGCGTGGCGCAATGGATATCGAGGGGTTGGGAGAAAAAGTTGTTGAGCAACTGCTTTCACTCGGTCTGATACATACGGTTGCAGATCTCTATAGTCTGACAAAAGATGATTTCATGCGTTTTGAGCGTATGGGTGACAAGTTGGCCTCCAACTTGCTGACGGCACTAGAGAATAGTAAAACATGCGATCTTGCCCGCTATATTTACGCGCTCGGTATCCGTCATGTTGGCGAGCGTACCGCCAAAACTCTGGCCCAGGCATTTGGTAGCCTCGAAAATCTCGAAAAGGCGACAGTTGACGAATTGACTTCCATTCGCGATATCGGAGCAACCGTCGCCCAGAGCATTGCCACTTTTTTTACCAACACTGATAACCGGGCGGTTCTTCGCCAGTTACATGAATCCGGGGTCCACCCTGCTGCCGTTGCCAAGACGGTCGGTGGGCGGATGAGTGGCAAAAACTTCGTCTTTACCGGAACCCTGACCCGTTTCAGCCGCGACCATGCCAGAAAACTGGTAGAGGATCAGGGGGGGAATGTGGTAGGATCTGTTTCCCGGAAAACAGATTATGTCGTGGCCGGAGATGAAGCCGGCAGCAAGCTGATTAAAGCCCGGGAACTGGGCATCGCTGTTCTTGGCGAAGAAGAGTTCCTGACTTTGCTGAATACGCACTGACGAGAGGTACTCTTCGTGGAAAAAGTAGCAATGATGATAAAAGCCCGTAAGCTTTTCAAGGACATCAGTGATCTGCCGACCATTCCCGCTATTGTATCCAAAGTGGTTGCTTTACTGGATGACCATGATGTCGTCCCTGACGAAATCGCCGATCTGATTCTGTCCGATCAGGTGTTGGCTGCCAGGGTCATCAGAGTCGTCAACTCGCCATTATATCGCACCAACAATTCAATAACTTCGATTAAGCGTGCCTTGCTCTACATCGGCTTCAAAAGTATCCGTGAGATGATTCTTACCAGCTATTTCGTGGATGGATTCAAGCAGAAGGAACAGCCTTTTGACATGAAGTTGTTCTGGATACATTCTTTCAGTGTGGGTGCCATATCCCGTCGCATCGCGCGTCTCGTCGACTATCCTGATGCGGAAAAGGCTTACCTGGTAGGCATTCTCCATGACATCGGGAAGGTGTTTCTGGGGCATTATTGCAAAGAGGAATACGGCCTTATGCTGGACAGTATCAGGAATACCAGTCTTACGACGTATGAAGCCGAATTCGAATTTTTCGGCACCACCCACAGTGAAGTCGGGCTTTGTTTGGCGCAGCGCTGGAATTTCCCCTCGGTGTACTGTGATGTGATTTCTTACCACCACGCCACGGAAATGGCGACCGAAGACACCTTTCTAACGGCAATTGTGGCTCTGGCAGATTTTTATTGTTTGTCTCATGTCACTTCCGACTGCGTTGCCCAAGCCAGCATTCCGGGGCGATCGGAAGAAAATGCCTGGAATGTCCTGAATCAGCACGCTCCCGACCTGCTTGTTTCCAGTCTGGAACATTTCCTCTCCGATCTGAATGAAGAATATGAAGCTATCAGTTCCGAAGTGGATCAGTTGTTTAATACCATGACTACTCTGTAGTCACCTCCAGAGGTTTCCCATGTCAGAACAGAAAGCAGTTACCTGCTCCAAGTGCAGCTCGGTGTGGCATAATCGTGGTACAACCAATTGCTGGAGTGGTGATCCGGACCAGGCACCGCCTAAGCCGGGCAACTGTCCGTCTGATAGTTATGAAGAGGTCGTGCAGGAGTCGTTTGATCTGTACCATGGTGACAGTGAGGACGCCAAGATTGCCTTTGTTGCCGCCCGGGTTGAAGGACTCTGCTATCAGCCGGTGCCGGGGAGCGATGCCGTCAATGCCCGCTGGACACGCGTGGAGGATACAATCGCTTTTGCTAAGCTGATGGGGTACAAAAAAATCGGCATGGCGACGTGCATCGGCCTGCTGGACGAGGCCGATCGGCTGTCAAAAATATTGACGGCGCAAGGGTTTGAGCCGGTCAGTGTCTGTTGCAAGGCCGGCAGTATCGACAAGCTGGAACTGGGGCTGGCCGAAAGTGACAAGGTCCGGCCGGGCACATTCGAGCCGGCTTGTAATCCGATTGCCCAGGCCGAAATCTGCAACCGGATGGGAACCGACATAAATGTTATTGTCGGCCTCTGTGTCGGCCACGATATGCTCTTCAACAAACACTCAAAAGCTCCGGTCACGACCCTGATTGTCAAGGATCGCGTTACCGGGCATAACCCGGTAGCCGTGCTGTATGGGCAGAACTTCTATTACAAACGGCTGCAGAAGCAGATGGTGATACCGGGCAGCGAATAGTTGGGGGATTAGGTCTGTTTCCTGCACTTGTTGACAAATGACCCGGCAATGCTGCGGTTGCTTCCGAAATGCACGTGGATATAGGACGCAAGGCAGTTCCGGACCCGGAATCCTTCAAGCCCCATTGCAACTGCCTGTCGTGACACCTGATAACAACGCTCGACCTCTTCCGGCATTGTGCCGATTTCCGAGTAGTGAAATTCATGCCCACGGACGACAGCCCCTTTGAGCCCGATGCTGACATTCTGTGTCAGTTCTGCCTGCCGGTAGCCAAGCGTCTTGCGCTGTGGCAGCATCCGGCACCGCACCGGGAAAATTCCCACAAAATCTGCTGACGGCTGGTGGTCAGATTTATCTAGCCCCTCCGTGAGATAGATAAATCCGCCACACTCCGCATATACTGGTACATCAGTTTTTACCGCCCTCCGAAGAGATTCTTTCATGCTTTCGTTTTCAGCGAGTTGCGCAGCATACAGCTCCGGGTAGCCGCCGGGAAGATAGATGCCGTGAATATCAGCCGGCAGTTCAGTGTCTCTCAGCGGCGAAAAAAAAGCACACTCTGCCCCGGCATCCTGCAGCAGGCGAAGATTATCTTCATACAAAAAACAAAACGCGGGGTCGCGGGCTACAGCAATTCTGACGGGTGAATTTCCCTTTGTTGCTCCTGGTATGAAAGGCGGGGAGGGGAGGATACGCAGTTTACTCAGTTGGTCCAGATCGAGACAGCGCTCCGCCATCTCAACGAGCCGTTCGATGAATTCTTCCGACAACGGATTATCTTCTGCCGTCACAAGCCCCAGGTGACGCGAGGGGATGGACAGCGACTCGTCGCGGGGGATGCAGCCAAAGCAGGAAATGTCAGGGCAATGGGTGCCAAGTGCTTCCTTGAGCAGTGCGGCATGATGTGGGCTTCCGATGTTGTTGAAAATGACGCCGGCCAGTCTGACATCAGGATCAAAGCAGGCAAATCCTTTAACCAGAGCCGCGGCGCTGGACGCCATGCCGCGGGCATTGACGACCAGAACAACGGGCGCTCCTGTTATGGCAGCAATCTGGGCGCTGCTCCCTTCTCTGGAAGACGCGCCAATGCCGTCGAAGAGACCCATTGCGCCTTCAATAACAGCGATCTCCTGACCGGCCCCGCCACTCAAGCGTGCAAAAAAAGTCTCCCGCACAAAATCCTCCGGACACATCCAGGCATCAAGGTTTATCGAAGGTCGGCCGGTCACGTTGCAGTGATAGCCTGGATCTATAAAATCCGGGCCGCACTTGAATGGCGCTACCACGAAACCGCGCCGCACGAGAGCAGCCATGATTGCCAGGCTGATGGTCGTCTTACCGCTGCCGCTCTGAGGTGCAGCTATCAGGAAACCATGCGTTGTGTTCACCGTATTGACCTGTTTGAGCCGCCATACTGGAAAAAGGCAATCAGGTGGAATTCTTCCTTGTTATACCCTTTGGGGAATCCTCCCACCGGCCCGATGGCCCGCAGGGTACGGAGCACCTCTTCATCAAGTATCCGGGCCCCGGAACTCTCCAGTTGCTGGATTTTGGTAATCTCTCCATGACGGTTGAAGGTGATTCGTACCGGCGTTACTCCTTCTATGCCATTCATGGCAGCTTCCTCGGGATAGCGCCAGACGCCATAGACCGCTCCTTCAAAGCGGCGCAGGAACGAGCCGAACATGATGTCGTCGCTGTTCAGAAAACGGGTGTCTCCCTCGGCTACGTCATTTTCAAACTTACGTCGATAGTTTTCTTCAAGCTTTGCCAGCCGGCGGACTCCGGGAAACAGGTGCGGTGTAGGTGCTTGCTGCTGAACAGTCGATTCTTTCGGTTTCAGCAGACTGGCAGTCGATGAGCCGGGAGCAATCGGAAGCTGCTGGCGAGTTGCCTGAGTCTGCCGGGAGGTGGTTGCCGGTGACGGCTGCTGTTCTGTTGGTGACATGTGCTTTTTAATGGTCTGCATATCTTGTGCGGCATCACCACGTGGAGCGCTTTCTCTGGGGACTCTGATGCGCTGTTCTGCACGTCGCTTGGTAACCTGCTGCCGTGGCTCCGGCAGCTGTTTTTGTTCCGGCACCTGCTGCAGATCTATAAAAACTGGCTCTTGCGGAGGTTTTTGCGGTGATGCGGGGAAATAATAGAGCGCGGCAAATAAAC
Organism: Desulfuromonadaceae bacterium; assembly: GCA_028686145.1. Lineage (GTDB taxonomy): Bacteria > Desulfobacterota > Desulfuromonadia > Geobacterales > Pseudopelobacteraceae > JACRCG01. The sequence continues at coordinate 7,582 of JAQUCQ010000039.1, forward strand.
CTACATGGAGAAAGAGCGAGAGACACAGTAAATAGAGAAACTTTTTTTCAATATATCGATCATGCATGGAATATAGTCATTTTAACCTAAATTAGATTTGTTTTAAACACGATGTCTGGCGATTTATGAGGTTTACGATACCTGTATCGTCTCCTGCAGATACTCACGGTGAGATTCGTTTTGCTCGGAGGTTTCGGTGCGCAGGAAGGCAAGCATCTCTTTCAGGCTTTCCAGAATGTTATGTTCCCCTTTTGGGAATTCCCTCGGGTCAAGTTCAAGTGTCACCGTGCTATGATATTTTGTGTTGCGAAGGTGATTGAGAAATCGAGTCAACGGCAAAATTCCATGCCCTGGAAGCAGATGCTCACGACCATGACCATAGTCGGAAAAATGAATATTAAGAATACGTCCCGAGTCATGGCAGGTAAAAAAATCGGTGATAAAATCGGTTTTACCCGACCCGATATGGGTGCAGTCAAATGTCATGTACAGATTGTGGTCGCGGATAAAATCCACCATTCGCTGCATGTTCGAGAGAATATTCGGGTTGATCTTCCAGTTTCCAATCCAGGGCATATTTTCCATGGCTATGGCCACTTTCCCGTCCTGGCCAAGCTCTTTTTGATAGTCCTGTACACTGTAGAGCCACCGCCAGAATCTGATCTCTAATCCCAACCAGGACGGGGGGTGAAAATTCACCAGCGGGATATTGCACTCTGCCGCCAAAGCTATGGAGCGCTTGAGTGACGCAATGGGGCCCCCCCAGCCATCAAGTTCCATAAACGGGGCATGGATGGAATGAATCGTGGTGATCTCTTGGAGAGAACGTACGAGTTTGCCGGGATTTACATGCTGGAAATCCTGGTTGATGATCAACTCGACCCCATCAAATCCGGACTCGGCTGCCAGTTCGAACACCCTTTGCAACGGCAAGGTAAAGAGGCTTCCGGTGGAAAGGGATAAAATCATCGGAATTTAGGCCTCCGTCCCGGAAAAGATGATCGCAACGTGTTGCTGAATAGCCGAGACGGCCGCCAGCGCTGTTTTCAGAGAGTGGCGCTGTTCAATGGTCAATTCGCCCGGATTTAGAAGCAAGGACTGATTGTCATGATCAGTAAAACTGAATAATTGCTCGTGATGAAGTCGCAGCTCATGCAGACTATGCCAGGTCTTGAGCAGTTTTTCCGCGAGGTCGACATCCAGTTCACGCCGCTCCAGAAGGTCGAGGATTCTCTCGCAACTACTGGTAGCGTCGCTTGTCTTGATCAGCGCCAGTGCTGCCAGAGCGGCAGAAAGTGGCAGCAGGCCATGATCCAGCAGGCGGAACAGCCCCCGTTCGGCACCATGCCGCTCCAGCTTTAATCGTCCCATTATGCCGAGGCCGTTTGAAAGCGAGTCCATTCTCCCAACCAAATTAGCCAGAGCCGTGCGGCTTTTTCGCAGGCTGGTAACGGTGGTCACTTTCAGTTCCTGAGCAATGCTCTTATCGGACGCTAAATGATATTGGTCCGCCAGCCGTAACACAGCAATCAGGGAATCTTTTGTTGCCGTGTTCAGACCTTCATCGCAACGGTGCCGCCATTCAGCAATAGTGCCACGCCATTCGGGGTTGCGCGGAGTGACGACAGGATCAATGGCGAGCCCGATTGCTTCAAATTCAGTATGCAGAATATCACAGAACCGGTCGATTGTCTGGCGTTGGGATGCAGTAACCTCGCTGTAAACGAGTAATGCCTGCAATTGGCAGAACGGCGAATATTCACAGCGCCCTGCTGGCCCAAGTGCAACCAGTGCCATTTTGGGAAGATTTCGGGCAGACCGTCCAAGCTGCTCAGTTGCATGAACCATGATGCCGGCACTGAGAACTTTCACAAAGTCCATGCTTTTTTGGTAAAATGCGGGAGCGGAATGGAACCTATCCATATGCCGGTACAGCGCATCGTAATAATTGATGGTCAACTCTTTCAAGCGCCCTGTTGGAGGGGCTGCTGCACCTTCAGCACACAAACTGTCCATCTGCCTATGGAATGACCGATGAGCTTCAGCCGACTGGGCGAGAGCAGCCAGGCTTCCGGAAAAAACGTTTTCTGCACTGCCGTTGCGGTCGGAGGTGGCCCAATCAAGCAATGACTGGCGGTACGTGGCGGCAAAATTATCAGATGCCCGCCAGGCGGTGACATCACTACCCTTTGTCGATACCATAAACCGCATCATTTTTCCGGACAATCATGTACATTCCGGCTGACAAAGAGCCGAATGCCTGCCGAGGGCGGTGTGGTAAGTAATGAGATGACAATCATGACGATCATGACCACGGGTGCACCGATAAATGCAGATGACGTGAGGGGAAACAGATGGGTGATAAATGGCAACGAACTCCCGGCAAAAAGTGAAACAAAGCTGATGACCAGTCCGGTCAGCATCCCGCAAATGACGCCGGCAGCATTGGCACGAGGCCACCAGATTCCGAGCAGGAAAGCAGGGAAAATTGTGTTACCAGCCACAGCAAAGGCAAAGGCGGCAATTTCGGCGATCATTCCCCATGGCTGGAAGGTTAGTACCATTACAACGGCGGCCAGAATTAGAAAAAACCCTTTTGCGGCATAGGTTTTATCACGTTCAGATGCATTTGGATGGATCAGGCGCGGGTAAATGTCAAAGGAAAACGAAGCAGAGCCGGTCATCAACAGGCCGGCTGATGTTGAAAAAGCGGCGCTCATGCCGCCGGCAGCCAGTAGCCCGATCGCCCAGAGCGGCAACCCGCCAAGATGTGCCGCTGAGAGCACGATCATGTCAGCAGCATCGGCACCGCCCGCGTTAAAAGCCATTCCATTGCGCGCTTCAAAAAGCCGGGCCAGTACACCGTAGGCCGGTGCAGACCAGTAAATCAGGGAAATAAAGAATAATCCCCAGACAACCCCCCACCGGGCATCCCGAATGCCGGGAACCATGTAAAAACGCGAGAGGACGTGCGGTAATCCGGCCGTACCGAACATCAGCGTAAAACAGAGGGCGAGCCATTCAAAAAGAGATGTTCTGGCAAACGGTTCCGAGCAGTTAAAGCCGAACTGTTGCTGCAGTTCGCCGATGGCAGTCCCGTAGCCGAACTGCGGCAGGATCCAGAAATAACCGAGTTTGCGGGTAAGGAGCATCAGCGGCAGGATAAAGGTTATGATTAATACGAAATACTGCAGCTTCTGATTGCGGGTTACTCCCAGAGCTCCTGATATGACAACATGGGAAACAAGCAGTGAGGTGCCGATGACGACTGCGGGGATATAGGCGATACCGAACAGCCAGGAAACCAGCAGGGCGATGCCGCGGAATTGAGCGACGCAGTATATGATTGTGATGATGATTGAAATCAGCGCTGCCAGAGTACGGGCTGCATCAGATTCATAGCGGAAGCCGACAAAATCCGGTGTAGTGAATTTGCCAAAACGTCTGATCTGAGTGGCCATCAGTACCAGCAGCAGGACATAGCCCCCGGTCCATCCCACTACATAGGCAATTGCAATGTAACCCTTCACATAAAATACGCCGGCCAGTCCGAGGAAACTGGCGGCGCTCATCCAGTTACTGGCGATTCCCGCGCCGATACCGACTCTTCCGGTGTAATTGCCTCTGAACCCATACTCCATGGGTTGTCTGCTTCGGCTACGGAGCCCGGAAAGGATAAAGAGTACAAAAATACCTGCTACGATTGCTAATGGTAGGAACTGGATCAGGCCGTCTGCCATTTTATTCGTCCTCCGGGTCGGCCGGTTTTATGCGAAAACGGAGCGAGCCTTCCTTGGATTGTTCTGAATGGCGGTCCATCCAGATGTTGAACAGGATGCACAGGATGATGAACCAAAGCGGCAGCAACTGTCCGCTCAGCCAGAATTGAATCGGCAGGTTGAAAAACGTCAGATCTTGGAGCAGCAGTTCGGAATAGTTCGCTTCCAGAAAATACGAAAAGAGCTGAAATCCAACAATCGCAAGCAGCCAGCCAGCCAGAATAAGTGTGATGACGCGAACCTCGCCCCGCATGGTTGCCCCGCGCGGTTTGAAAAAACTGAGTCCCTTACAGTCCGGATGCTCGTCCATGATATCCTCCAAACCCCGATAGAGGGTGTGTGTTAACTTGCTATTTTCTGCCAGCCCCGAGCGGGATTAGTGGGAGGCCGCTGTCCGGTAATGAACATAATATATCGGCTGCCCCATTTCCAGAAACCGGCGCATATATTTCGAAACCGGGTAGCCTTCCATCCCGTGCCGGAATGTATCAGGAGCGAGCTGGTTTGTGAACCCGGGCTGGACAGTCATGAATTCGGCAACATCCAGGCCATAGTCAACAAAATCGGTGCTAAAGTAAAAATCAGCACCTGGCAGCATAAACCGTGACAGGTAGGCAACAAAACCGGCATTGACGAGGCGCCTCTTTCTGTGACGAAGCTTGGGCCACGGGTCGGGGCAGTTGATGACAACCATTTGCAGTGCAGCCGGTGGTATGCAGGAATTGATGAAGCTGCGGGCTTCGGCCCGCAGTACCCGCACATTGTTGAGGCCGCTCTTGTCAATCCGTTTGCAGGTTTTTATGCATCCTTTATTATAGAAATCAAGGGCAATAAAATTGAGCTCGGGGTGTAGGGCGGCCATCTGTACAATAAAATCACCTACTCCACAGCCAATCTCCAGTGCCAAGGGATTGTCGTTGCCAAATATATCTCCCCACGAGGGAGCAGGGTCATTATCCTCCCACGGCAGGAAGGTGGGGGATGTGTTGGGGATCAGCATGAAAAATCCTTGGTAAGTGATCTGTTGTTTTTAATTCGTTTCACGCAAAAAACAATTCGTTAACGCACATATCGTGCTTATCAGGGCGTGATAAAAAGTGTATAACTGTAGCATATTTTCCGGGCTGGAGGGAGGGAATTTTTATCCGCGTACGTTGTGCCAGGCACATCCGGTCAGGTGATCATTGATCATGCCGGTCGCCTGCATGAAGGCATAGCAGATCGTCGAACCGACAAAGCGGAAACCTGCACGTTTCAGCTCTTTGCTCATCGTGTCCGACAGTGCGGTGCGGGCCGGGATTTCGTCCATTGTGCGCCAATTGTTGCGGATCGGCACCCCGTCAACAAAACTCCAGAGGTAACGGTCGAGGCTTCCGTAGAGTTGCTGCATTTCCAGAACAATGCGGGCATTGGAAATTGTGGAAGCGATTTTGAGCCGGTTGCGGATAATGCCGGCATCGGCCAGAAGTCTGGCGACATCCTCATCGGTAAACGCTGCCACTTTGCGGGGCTCGAAACCGGCAAAGGCCCTGCGGTAACCTTCCCGTTTCCGCAGGATAGTGAGCCAGGACAAACCGGCCTGTGCCCCTTCCAGAGTCAGCATCTCGAACAGGCGTATGTCATCGTGAAGCGGCACCCCCCATTCATCGTCATGATAGGCTTGATAGAGCGTATTATTGGTGCACCATGGACAGCGGCTGGCTATTTCAGTCATTAGTCCCTCTTCGTTTCTCATAGATATTTTTATTCATTTTGGATAAATAACTACGTGTGTTGTACATAAGTTCCTGATAGTCTGGCAAGAACGATTACAATGTAGTTTTTATTTAATGGTATGTCCCGGAGGCTATCCCATGAGTATGACAACATATCTTCTGGTGTTTTGTTCCGGTTTGTTATCCGGCATGTTGATTCTTTTTGTTGCCCATAAGATCAGTTCGGGAGACGGTTTTGACATAATTCATGGGTTCGGGCGTCTGTTTTCAATGTTGACCGGGGGCATACGCCGTGTGCCGGAAGGGGAGGGGCCGCCGGAAGAAGAGGTGGTAGAATCGCTGAGTGCTGTTGATCCCCGCGAACAGAATCTGTACGATACCGCACAAACGATCAGGAATATTCTGCTGGTTTTGGCGGCAAATATTCAGCGGACCGATAAGGCTGCCAGCGATTCTTCCCATCTGCTTGGTGATATGAAAAGTGCGATAAATACAATGGAGCTGCCGACTGATCTGAACGAGGCCCACTCTCTTCTGGTGAAGGAAATTGATCGTGTGATTTCAAGCAATGCCACTTTGAAAGGGGAATTGGCCCACTCTCAGGCGGTTTTGTCAGAACAGCAAAGCCTGATTGAGGATCTGCGCACCGCAGTGCGGATTGACGGGCTGACCCAACTTGCAAATCGTACCTATTTTGATGAAAAGCTGAATGAGATGATAGTGTTACGCAAACGGTACGGAGATCCATTTTCATTGCTGATGATTGATCTCGACAGCTTCAAGGCTATAAATGATTCGTATGGGCACGTTGCCGGTGACCGGATTTTGAAAGGGGTTGCGCTGAAACTCAAGGCTTCTCTCCGGGGGAGTGACTTTCTTGCCCGTTTCGGCGGCGATGAATATGCCCTTATTCTGATAAAAACCGACGTGGCGGCAGCGACGGAAGTTGCCTGGAAACTGTGCGAGGAGGTGCGGGCAAGCCGCTTTCTCCTTGATGCTGCTGCGCTCTCAATAACATTATCAATCGGAGTTGCAGAGGCGAGCGGAGAGGATACGGATGAATCGCTGCTGAAACGGGCCGATGCGGCGCTGTATCGTGCCAAAGCCGCTGGACGTAACGGTGTCTCAATTGCCGATTCACTGTGATGACGGCCGGAATCGGAATGGGAAATATGTGATATCGGGGATAGTTCGGCTCCAAAAATGTACAGCATCTCCCTCCTGTATTCCGCCTTATTTTTTGACTTCCAGCCGTTTCCCGTGCTATAAATACCAACTTTTATTATCAAACTGCCACAGATATAAGTTATTATTTCCTAGAGGAGGCATTTAATGAATCACTTTCAGTTCAAGGGGACCGAGCTATACGCTGAGGACGTGGCTCTCGAAGAGATCGCTGCTGCTGTCGGTACTCCGTTCTATGCATATTCCCATGCTACCTTGACGCGACACTTCAAGGCGTTTGACGATGCTTTTGCCGGGATGCCGCACACAATCTGCTATTCCATGAAAGCCAACTCCACCCAATCGGTACTGAAAACATTTATTAACCTGGGGGGCGGGGTGGATATCGTTTCCGGTGGTGAGCTCTTTCGTGCGCTCAAAGCAGGTGTTGACCCGAAAAAAGTGGTCTACTCCGGCGTCGGTAAAAAGGATGACGAGATCGAGTACGCCCTTAACACCGGTATTCTGATGTTTAATGTTGAGTCCGAGCAGGAGCTGACCCGCATCTCCGAGATCGCTTCGCGTATGGGTAAAAAAGCGGGCATAGCGATCCGCGTTAATCCGGATGTTGACCCGGGCACGCATCCCTATATCACTACCGGCCTCAAGAATGCCAAGTTTGGCATTACCATCGAGCGTGCTCTGACCGAGTACACCCGCGCCGCGACTCTGCCGGGCATCGATGTTATCGGTATCGACATGCACATCGGTTCACAGCTGACCAAGGTTAACCCTTTTGTCGATTCCATCGAAAAGCTGAAAATCATGATTGCTAAGCTGCGAACTCAGGGTATTGATCTGAACTATTTCGACTGCGGCGGCGGCTTGGGGATTCAATACAGTAACGAAGAGCCACCCCTGCCGGCTGATTACGGGAAAGAAATTGTGGCAGCCACCAAAGATCTTGGCATGCATCTGGTCTTTGAACCGGGGCGCAACATTGTTGGCAATGCCGGTATCCTCGTG
>JAQUCQ010000040.1 GCA_028686145.1 Desulfuromonadaceae bacterium
GTCAAGCGCGGAACTTCTGAAGCTGAGACAAAACCTGGCAAGCGGCCTGTTGAAAAAAGGCTGGGCCGACCAAGCCCGGGTTAAATTGATATTGGAAGACGGCAGCGCGTATCCGGTGCCGGGAACCCTGAAATTTTCCGATGTTACCGTCGACCAGAGTACCGGTTCCATTACTCTTCGGGCTACCTTTCCGAATCCGAAACAGGCTCTTCTGCCCGGTATGTTTGTCCGCGCCATCCTGGAGGAAGGGGTCAACGAGCAGGCACTACTGGTTCCGCAGCGTGGGGTGACCCGTAATCCAAAAGGTGATGCCATGGTAATGGTGGTAGGAGTCGAGGAGAAAGTAGAGCCGCGGGTTATCAAGGTAGCACGGACGGTTGGCGACAACTGGCTGGTGAGCGACGGATTAAAGGCGGGAGATCGGGTTATCCTCGATGGGTTACAGAAGGCAAGGCCGGGAAGTCCTGTCAAGGCTGTTCCGTTTGACAGTTCACCGGCAGCACCGCCATCTGCCGCATCACAGCCTGCTACGGTCAAGAAATAAAGGAGCCCCTCAATGCCTCGTTTTTTCATCAACCGCCCTATTTTTGCATGGGTGATCGCAATATTAGTAATGTTGGCAGGTCTTCTGGCAATCAAGACTCTGCCTGTCTCCCAGTTTCCCCCTATTGCGCCGCCGCAGATCACCATAAACGCGATGTATCCGGGCGCTTCGGCCCAGACCGTACAGGATACGGTTACTCAGGTTATTGAACAGAAGTTGAATGGCATTGATAATCTGATTTATATGTCATCAACCAGCGACTCATCCGGAACTGTGGCTATCAACTTGACCTTCAAGGCCGGTACCGACCCGAACATCGCTCAGGTACAGGTCCAAAACAAGCTGCAGTTGGCGACGCCGCTCTTGCCTCAGCTCGTGCAGAAGCAAGGAATCTCGGTGGTAAAGTCCACCAGGAACTTCCTGCTCATTGTCGGACTCGTATCGGAAGACGGTTCCATGGACCGCAACGCTCTTACCGATTATATGGTTTCCAACGTTCAGGATGTGGTCAGCCGGCTTGAAGGGGTGGGCGAGCTGCAACTGTTCGGTACCCAAAATGCCATGAGAATCTGGCTGAATCCGTCAAAGCTGAACAACTACCGATTGACAACCAATGACGTAATTGCGGCACTGCAGGCACAAAATGCCCAGGTTTCAGCCGGCCAGCTTGGCGGCACCCCTTCAGTCACGGGACAGCAGTTGAATGCGGCCATTACGGCTCGTACCCTGCTGCAGACACCGGAGCAGTTTGACAATATTGTGCTGCGCACCAACAGTGACGGATCAACGGTCAAGCTGAAAGATGTGGGCGAAAGCAAAATTGGCACCGAGAACTACGAAATTGAGTCGTTCTACAAGGGAAAACCGCTTGGTGGCATGGCAATTCGCCTGGCAGCAGGGGCCAACGCGCTGGAAACGGGCAATCGCATCAAGGCCAAAATGGCGGAGTTGTCTAAATACTTTCCTGCCGGTATGGAGGTGGTTTATCCCTATGACTCCACCCCGTTTGTCAAAATATCTATCGAAGAGGTGGTCAAGACCCTTTTTGAGGCTGTCTTCCTCGTCTTCATCATTATGTTTCTCTTTCTGCAGAACATCCGCGCCACTCTGATACCCACCATTGCCGTACCGGTGGTGCTGTTGGGAACTTTTGGGGTGTTGTCGGTCACCGGTTTTTCCATCAACACCCTGACCATGTTCGCCCTGGTAATAGTCATCGGCCTGCTGGTGGACGATGCCATCGTGGTCGTGGAGAACGTGGAACGGATCATGTCGGAAGAAGGGCTGTCGCCTCACGATGCAACCATCAAATCCATGGGGCAGATCACCAGCGCTCTCTGGGGCATTGCCACCGTGCTGACGGCAGTTTTTCTACCGATGGCCTTCTTTGGCGGGTCCACCGGCGTGATCTACCGCCAGTTCTCTATTACCATTATATCAGCCATGATCCTGTCAGTAATGGTGGCGATGATATTGACACCGGCCCTCTGCGCCACCCTGCTCAAACCGGTAGAAAAAGGACATACGCCGGGTGAATGTGGCTGGTTCTGCCGGTTTTTCCGGTGGTTCAACAGTTGGTTTGACCGTCGCAGAGCGCAGTATGAAAGAATCGTCAGCCGCTCCTTTGACAAACCGATTCGCTACCTGGTCATTTACGGGACCATCGTTGTGGCCATGGCCATACTTTTTCTGCGTCTTCCCACCGCCTTTCTGCCGGATGAAGATCAGGGATTCATTGTCTGCCAGATTCAGTTGCCTGCCGGGGCTACCCAGGAGCGGACCATCAAGGTGATGCGGCAGGTTGATAAGTATTTTCTGGAGCATGAATCCAAAACGGTGGAGGGGGTCATTACCGTGGCAGGGTTCAGTTTTGCCGGCCGTGGCCAGAACATGGGACTGGCCTTTGTCAGGCTTAAAGACTGGAAACTGCGTCAGTCTCCGGATATGAAGGCAGCGGCTGTTGCCAAGCGTGCCATGGGCGCGTTTTCGAAGTTTCGCGACGGCCTGGCTTTTGCCTTTTCACCACCGGCAGTGATTGAGCTCGGTTTGGCCAACGGCTTTGACTTCCAGCTGCAGGATCGTAACGGTCTGGGGCATGAAAAATTAATGGCGGCGCGTAACCAGTTGCTCGGCATGGCCATGAAAAACAGCAAGCTGGTGGCAGTGCGCCCTAACGGTCAGGATGACTCTCCCCAGTTCAAACTGGATATTGATAGCGTGAGGGCCGGTGCGCTCGGAGTATCCCTGAGTGATGTTAACAGTATACTGGCAACGGCCTGGGGCAGTTCCTATGTCAACGATTTTATCCAGAATGGACGGGTCAAGAAAGTGTATCTTCAGTCAGAAGCCCGCTACCGGATGGTGCCGGAGGACATTAATAGCTGGTATGTACGCAACACCGCCGGTGACATGGTGCCATTTTCGGCCTTTGCCACTGCCCACTGGCAGTACGGTTCGCCACGTCTGGAACGCTATAACGGCATTCCGTCCGCAGAGATCATGGGGCAAGCAGCTCCTGGTGTAAGCACCGGGGAGGCGATGGCTGAAATGGAGAAAATCGCCGCTCAGCTTCCAGCCGGGATCGGTTACGAGTGGACCGGTCTCTCCTACGAAGAAAAAGCGGCAGGAAAGCAAGCGCCAGCACTCTACGCGATCTCGCTGTTGGTAGTATTTCTTTCTGTTGCAGCGCTGTATGAGAGCTGGACAATTCCGTTCGTTAATCTGTTGATGTTGCCGCTGGGGCTGGTTGGGGCGGTTACGGCGGTTACTCTGCGCGTGTTTCCCAACGACGTCTTTCTCCAGATCGGTCTTTTAACTACTGTTGGCCTTTCCACCAAAAATGCCATCCTGATCATCCAGTTCATCAAGGCCGAGTTGCATCAGGGGCGTGAACTAGTTGAGGCCACGCTTGCGGCGGTGAAGATCCGGCTCCGACCGGTCATCATGACCTCGCTGGCCTTCTTTTTCGGCACACTGCCGCTGGCCTTGACACACGGAGCCGGGGCTGCAGCCCAGAACGCCATCGGAACTGCTGTCACCGGAGGTTTGCTCTCGGCCACCTTTATCGATCTGATCTTTATCCCGTTTTTCTTCGTTCAGGTTTCCCGGCTGTTCGCAAAGAAGGGACCGAAGCATCCGCCAGTAGCACCAGCTAATTCCAGCGACTCCCCGGAGGTAAACTGAGATGAAACATATCAAACGGATGACGACAGCCATCTGCCTCCCTCTGGGCACATTTTTCTGTCTGAATGGGTGTGCAACAACCATGGCACCTCACTATGTACGACCTGCAGCGCCCGTTTCGGCTGCATGGCCGGAGGGACCGGCCTATCAGGCTGAGGCCGCCAAGCAAACGCAAAATCCGGTGGCTGATATCCCCTGGCGAGATTTTTTTGTTAACAGCCAACTCCGTGCGTTGATTGATTTGGCACTTAAGAATAACCGTGATCTGCGGGTCGCTATTCTTACTATCGAACGATCGCGGGCCCAGTACCAGATCCAGCGTTCCGATCTCATGCCGAAAATTGATGCATCTGCCGACGCAAACTTCCAACGGATACCGGCTGGTTTCTCGGGAACCGGAAAGGCCACCACTGTTGATCAATACAGTGTGGGCCTTGGCGTCAGCTCATACGAACTGGATCTGTTTGGGAGAGTCCGCAGTCTTAGGGATCAGGCCTTGGAACAATACCTTGCTACCGAACAGGCCCGCCGCAGCGTCCAAATGAGCCTTGTTTCTCAAGTTGCCAGCGCCTATCTGACCCTGGCCGCCGACCGGGAGCGCTTGCAGCTTGCCACCGAGACTCTGGCGAGCCAGAACTCATCTTATCAACTTACCCGGAGTCGCTTTGACGCGGGTGTTTCTTCCGCCCTCGATCTCCACCAGGCGCGGACCAGCGCTGATGCGGCGCGGGTGGATATTGCCCGTTACACTGCCTTGGTGGCTCAGGACATAAATAATCTGAACCTGGTGGTAGGCTCTCCGGTTCCGGGAGATCTTTTGCCGGTGGCACTCTCTGAAACACTCACAGCGGTCAAGGACGTCTCACCTGGTCTGCCGTCCGACGTACTGCTCCGCCGCCCTGACATTCTCCAGGCCGAGAGTCAGCTCAAAGGGGCGAACGCAAATATTGGTGCGGCACGTGCGGCGTTCTTTCCCAAAATCACCTTGGTCTCGTCCGTTGGCTTTGGCAGCGACGAGCTTGCCGGACTTTTCAAAGGCAATGCCTTTGCGTGGAGCTTTGCACCGCGCATATCCCTGCCGATCTTCGATGGTGGCAGCAACAAGGCTAACCTGAAGGTGGCGGAGGTAGATCGCGATATTGCTGTGGCCCAGTATGAGAAAGCCATTCAGACCGCTTTCCGGGAAGTGGCCGATGCCCTTGCCCAGCGGGGGACGATTGATGAACAGCTGGCGGCTCAGCAGTCTCTTGCCAATGAAACAAGCGAAAGTTATCGCCTCTCGCAGGCGCGGTACAGCAAAGGGGTAGACAGCTATCTGGTGGTTTTGGATTCCCAGCGTTCTACGTACAGTGCTCAGCAGAACCTGATCACGGTACGCTTGGCCAAGCTGGTCAATCAGGTGACCCTGTACAAGGTGCTGGGTGGCGGTACTGGTGAGTGATGGAGTTGATTTTCTGACAGTTGCTGGTATTACTGGAAGACAATTTTTCAGATTAGGAGCGTACGTTTTGGCATGAAAAGAGTAATTTGGGCCATTCAAGCGGTGATTTTTTACCTGTGTACACTTGCATTTTCCCTTCTGCCTCAGGGCCTTGTTCGCCCGGTTGGACACTTGATCGGCACGATGGGTTTTGTGTTGATTCCAAAACGACGCCACATAGCCATTACTAATATTCGTCAGTCGCTTCCAGCTATGACGAAACGGCCGGATTGGGATTTCCCCACTGTGACACCCGAAAAAATAACACGCTTGATGTTTTGTCACCTGGGGATATCGTTAGTTGAAACGTGCCGCCTGTATCACGGTCGAGGTGAAGAGGTGCTGCAGAGCATTGAAGTGAGAGGTCAGGAATATCTGGAGGCCGCCAGAGCCCGAGGCAAGGGAGTAGTGGTACTTACCGGCCATTGCGGCAACTGGGAGCTGGCAGCTTTGGCGCTTGCCCGGCACTTTAATTCCCCGATGGCTGTGGTTGCCAGACGTCAAAACAGCCCATATCTCAATAGCATGGTGGAGAAGATGCGGCTGCGTTACGGTAACCTGATCATTTACAAGGATAACGCTTTAAGGGGCATGATGTCAGTGATTCGCAAAAATGGCATTGTCGGTCTTTTGGTTGATCAGGCGGTGTTCCCCGAAAACGGTGCACTGATTGATTTTCTCGGACGGAAAGCGTGGGCTTCAAAAGGCCCGGTCGTTCTGGCGCGCAAGTCGGGCACAGCAGTCGTTCCGGCTTTCATTCATCGCGAAGCCGATCGGCAGGTCATAGAAATTCAACCTGAACTTGTATTTTCAGATGATAATTCCGAACAAGGTATGGCAGCAAATGTACAAAAATATTCGAGGGCTATTGAGAACTTTATTGTACGCCATCCTGTTGACTGGTACTGGGTACATCGCCGATGGAAACGAGCGGGCGAATTATTGACCGATTAACCGGTGCTGCCGGGAGATTGTAAGCTAAGCTCAAAAGAGCGTTTTTGATTCTGGAGACCAGGTCATTTTTTGTTGCCAGCTGCTGTCCCATTTGTTTTGAGGCCATGTGCGGAAACAAGTTCTTCTTTGCTTTTCCAAATCATTGATGTATATTTTTTCGCTACTTCTCACGGTTTAAAAGGATTTACGTGGTTCAGGCACTTGGACATACAACCATAAAGATGGTGCGGGAAATGGGGCGGTTGGGCTGGTTTATGCTCTACTCGCTTTACATGATTGTCCGGCGACCGGGCAGCCTCGTGCATGTGCTGAAACAGATCCGCTTTATCGGCACGAAATCATTGTTCGTGATTGTGCTGACCGCCGGATTTACGGGTATGGTCCTCGGGCTGCAGGGATATTACACTCTGACCAAGTTTGGTTCGGAAGGGATGCTGGGGGCTGCAGTAGCGCTTTCGCTGATTCGCGAGCTTGGGCCGGTACTTGCCGCCCTGATGGTAACCGGGAGGGCCGGTAGCGCCATTACGGCGGAAATCGGTATCATGAGGATCACTGAACAAATTGATGCGCTGGAGACCATGGCGCTGGACCCCTTTAAATATTTGGTTACGCCAAAATTCATTGCTGCCATGATTTCTCTCCCGCTGCTCTGCGCCATCTTCGATGTGATCGGCATCTACGGCGGCTGGCTGGTTGGCGTCAAACTGCTGGGGGTCAATCCCGGAGCCTATTTCTATGAAATGGAAAAAGCGGTGGTCTGGCGTGATGTTTATTCCGGCATGATGAAGTCCTTATCCTTTGGCGTCATTATCGCATGGATTGGTTGCTACAAAGGTTACTACGCAGGTCATGGTGCCGAAGGGGTTTCTAAAGCAACCACCGAGTCGGTTGTGTTGACGTCGGTTATTATTCTTGTGTGGGATTACTTCCTCACTTCGGTGCTCCTCTGACATGATTTTACTGAGAAATGTACATAAGTCATTCGGTGCGCAAAAGGTGCTTGACGGACTCGACCTTGATATCCCGGATGGCAAAATTACCGCTATTATCGGCCCCAGCGGCGAAGGTAAAAGCGTGCTATTGAAGCACCTGATCGGCCTCCTGCAACCTGACAGCGGCGCTGTTGAAGTTGACGGCGAAAGTATTCTTGATGTGCGCCGTTCCGAGTTGAACCGAATACGCGAAAAATTCGGCATGCTGTTTCAGAACGTGGCGCTGTTTGATTCAATGACGGTTTTTGAAAATGTTGCATTCCCGTTGCAGGAGAAGACCTCCCTGTCAAAAGATGAGATCCGGGGCAGGGTGCTCTCGGCTTTGGAAGATGTCGGCCTGAAAAATATCGAAAACAAATTTCCGGATGAGCTCTCCGGCGGAATGAAAAAGCGTGTTGGACTGGCACGTGCGGTGGTGCTCAACCCGAAAATCATCCTGTTTGATGAACCGACTACCGGGCTTGATCCGATCATAAAGCGGGCGATTCACCAGCTCATCAAGGATACGCACGCCAAGTTCGGTTTTACTGCAGTGATTGTTTCGCATGAAATCCCGGAAATCTTTGATGTGGCTCAGAATGTGGCGATGCTGTTCAGAGGGAAAATTCTTCAATACGGCACCCCGGACGAGATTATAAATTCAACCGATCCGGCGATTCGGCAGTTCATCAGCGGCAGCCTGGACGGGCCTATCCAGATGGTTTAGAAACGGGTTTATTTAAGTGAGGTAAATATATGAATATGGCAAAACTTGAAATGATGGTCGGCACGTTTATGCTGATCGGGATCCTGTGTCTTGGCTACGTTTCAATTAAACTGGGCAAAATGGAGATCATCGGTGGCGATTCATACACCGTAACTGCCATCTTTGATTCGGTTTCGGGGCTCAAGCCGGGAGCGCGCGTCGAAATTGCCGGTGTTGAAGTCGGGAAGGTTGACCGGATAGCGCTCGATAACAAAACATTTGATCGGGCATATACCTACCTTAAAATCAATTCCGGGGTAAAGATTACGGAAGATGTTATTGCATCAGTAAGAACGAGCGGGATCATCGGTGATAAATTCATCAAACTTCGCCAAGGCGGCTCTGATCAGATGTTGAAGAATAATGATAAGATCCGTGAAACCGAGTCATCAATTGATATTGAAGAACTGGTCAGTAAATTTATCCACGGCAAGGTTTAGAACCTATTGCTGGATACCTGAAAACCAGAATTAACCAGTTTTTTTAATGCCATACTAAAGGAATGTTGTAATGAAATATTTTTTGCGTACCTGCATGATTGTCGGGGTGTTGTTTGCCACTGCCGGTATCAGTCATGCCGCCGAAACTGTGGCACCTCAACCAGCTCTCACCCTTGAAGATTGTATTCGCATGTCTTTGAAAGCGGCCCCTGAACTGGGTGAAGCTGAGAGCGACATTGCACTCGCGACCAGCAAGCTTGACGAAGCAAAGGGGTACCGTTTTCCGAAGCTGGAGATGACAACCCTGTTCGGACCGGCGCCGACTGCCAAGCGGCAGGATCTTAATCCCACGATCAATACAGATAAACCGTTCAGCTTCAATGAGCTTACCTGGTTCGCCAGTGCCGATGCCACTGTTATCCAACCGCTATACACTTTTGGCAAGATCTCCGAGAATATGCAGGCCGCAACGCACGGCATCGAAGTCGACCGGGCTCTCAAACAGCAACGGGCAAACGAGATTGTGCAGAAAGTGCATGAATATTATTACGGACTACAGATGGCCCGTGAGATGAAGGAGCTGGTGCTGGAGGTGCAGGATATCCTGGTCAGGGCGCGGGAGAAAGCCCAGAAATTGCTCAATCAGGGGTCGGATACCGTTGACGAGATGGACCTCTATAAGCTGGATGCTTTTTCAGGAATGGCGACAAAATATCTTGAAGAGGCAAAGAAGGGAGAGGCGCTCGCTCTCTCTGCCCTCAGAGCACGAATGGGCCTGCCGGTCGACGCGAAGTTGATAACCGGTACGGAGCGGCTTGTTATTGTTGACGTGGAAATTCCTCCTCTTGAAACGTATTTGGAAAATGCCCGTCACCGCCGCCCCGAATTCCGTCAGATTGCCGAAGGACTCAAAGCACGCTCGGCGCTTGTTGAGGCGGCCAAAGCCAACTATTACCCCGATATTTTTCTCGGAGGACTCTTCTCCTGGGCGTATGCCGACGAACGTGACCGGGTCAATAATCCGTACATCACCGACCAGTTCAAGCATTTATATGGTGGCGTAGCTCTCGGAGCGCGCTGGAAACTCGATTTCGGCATCACCGGTGCCAAAGTTGCCGGAGAGCGTGCCCAGTATAACCGCTTGCTCAGTACCAAGGAATATGCCGATACCAACATTCCGCTTCAGGTAAAAAAGTACTATCTTGATCTGATAGAGGCCAAAAAAAGCGCCGCGGCAACACGTATTGCCTACATGAACGCCAAAAAATGGGCTGTTACCGCCGTAGCAAATTTCGATTTCGGCGTGGGCCCGGCAAAGGATATCTTTGAAGCCCTTCAGGCTTATTCCAGCATGCGCGCCGACTTTTTCAAATCCGTCTACAACTATCGTATTGCTGCGGCCAATCTTGACTATGCTACAAGTGAACCATTAAGCTATTATGAAAAATAATCGGGAGGACGTTTCATGCTAAAACGAATCGTATTGGCGTTAACAGCATCGATATTCATGGTTTCGGTCGCTTTCGGAAGTCCGATGGATGAGGTGAAAAAGACCGTTGATGAAGTTGTGCATATTGTTGCCGATAAGGAGTTGAAGAAGAACGATGCGAAGCGTCGCCAAGCGCTGAAAAAGACCATAAGCACCATATTTGACTACTCTGAAATGGCCAAACGCTCGCTTGGGAAGTACTGGAACGTCCGGAGTGACGCTGAAAAGAAAAGCTTTACACTTCTTTTTGCTACGCTCCTCGAAAATTCTTACGCCGGGAAGATAGAGTCATATAATAATGAAAAGATTGTTTACATCAGGGAAATTCCGGATGGAGATTATGCCGAGGTAAAGTCGAAGGTTGTCACTGCAAATCGTGATGAGTTCACGCTTGATTATCGCCTGTTTAAGCATAACGGCAAGTGGATGGTATATGATGTTATTATTGAGGGTGTAAGTCTTGTTTCAAACTATCGCAGCCAGTTTAATAAAATTATTGCCTCCAACGGCTATGACAAGCTTGTGAAAAAACTGCAGACAAAAAATGATGAGCTGAAGGCGCCATAATTCGCATGAAATGTCTTGACACCTGCTTTATGGCTATGATAAACGACTCGGGCTCGCAGTTTCGGAAGTTTTTGCAGAACGTTGCAAGTAGCACGTTTGACCAGGCATTGCGCTTTTCCTGCATCAGACTCCAGAAACTTTAGCGGTAACCACATGTTCCGGTGTAGAACCGGACAAAAAAGGAGGCAGGAAATGGCACAGGGTAAAGTTAAATGGTTTAACGACACAAAGGGTTTTGGATTCATCGAGCAGGAAGGTGGCGAAGACGTTTTTGTTCATTTCTCCGCGATCACCGGTGACGGCTTCAAATCACTTGCAGAAGGTGATGCGGTAACTTTTGAGATCACCCAGGGTCCTAAAGGGCTGCAGGCTGCTAATGTAGTTAAGCAGTAATAAGACCGTGATATTTTATGAATATTAAAGCCCGCTGGAATCAGCGGGCTTTTTTTTGTGATTTTTTCTTGACGCTGTAACCGGTTTTTCGCTCATTTACAGATCCACCCTCCAACAGCAATTGCAATCCAGGTTCACCTGCCCGCCCGAGCTCTTTGAGCGCTTCCAGCACCTTAGGGCGTTCAGAGGGAAGGTGCCACAGCAACAAAGCCTTTTGCAACCCCTTTTCGCGGTCACTCGTTGCCGAGTAGACCGCTTTTCCGGTCATTGGATCAATTCCGGTGTAGAACATGCACGTTGCAATAGTGCCTGGGGTAGGTGTGAAATCCTGTACCTGCTCAACTTGTATCCCCATTTTTCTGAGAATCAGTGCCAGTTCAAGCATGTCCGACAATGTGCAGCCCGGGTGCCCGGAAATAAGATAGGGCACAATGTACTGACGTTTGCCAATCCGGTCGCATTCAGTACGGAAACGGGAGAGAAACGTTTCAAAGGATTTCTTGCCCGGCTTGCGCATGATCTCGGTTACGTGGTCAACCAGATGTTCCGGGGCAATTTTAAGAAGGCCACTGACATGGTGGCCTACCAGTTCGCTGAAATAAGCGGGCTGTTTCTCCAGAAGATCATAACGCACTCCGGATGAAATTGCCGTATGCTTTACGCCTTCCAGAGAACGAACTGCCAGTAGCAGTGACGTTGCTGCTTTGTCACCGGTACGCAAGTTTGAGCAGATAGTGGGGAAGAGGCAACTCTCACGTTGGCATTTATGCATGGCATCAATGTTGTCACAGCCGAGGCCGAACATGTTGGCCGTTGGTCCGCCGATATCGCTGACAGTACCGCGGAACCATGATTTTCTGGCCATAGCTGCAACTTCGGTGAGGATGGAGTTTTTACTTCGGGACTGGATCGTTTTGCCCTGATGCATGGTAATTGCGCAGAACGCACAGCCACCGAAACAGCCACGATGGCTGGTTATAGAGGTTTTGATCTGCTCCCAGGCGGGAATAGTTTCATTATATGACGGATGGGGGCTCTTTTCGAACGGCAATGCATAAACGGCATCCATCTCCGCTTCCGTCAGAGGGAGAGCAGGAGGATTGCAGACCAGAAGCCGATTGCCATGCTGTTGTGATACTGTCCGAGCGGACCAAGGATTCTGTTGCAGGTAAGCCACATGAAATGCTTCGGCAAATTTATTTTTGGAGTCTGATATCTCCTCATAGGAGGGGATTGTAATATGGGTATCGGTAACAGGCCCGCTACAGTGATATGCCGTGCCGCGCACGTCACGAATATCGCTCATCCGTTCGCCTCTTCGTATCCGCTCGGCTACTTCCAGAAGCGGCCGCTCGGCCATGCCGTAAATCAGCAGGTCCGCTTTGGCATCAAACAGTATCGAA
Source organism: Desulfuromonadaceae bacterium (assembly GCA_028686145.1). Lineage (GTDB taxonomy): Bacteria > Desulfobacterota > Desulfuromonadia > Geobacterales > Pseudopelobacteraceae > JACRCG01. The sequence goes on from JAQUCQ010000040.1 coordinate 12,191, forward strand.
CGCCGCACCTTGTTTTCCCAAAAATCGTAATGGGCGAAGCGGCGCAGCGATGCTTCAATGCCGCCGATCACAACCGGTACGTCCTTGTAGGCTTCCTTCAGGCGGGAAGTATAGACCATTGTGGCGCGATTCGGACGTGCCCCATGGCGGTTGCCGGGGGTGTAGGCATCATCGTGTCGCAACTTGCGGGCAGGGGTGTAGTGGGCAACCATTGAATCCATGGCCCCGGCCGAAACGGCAAAAAACAGGCGGGGACGGCCAAGTGCCATGAAAGATTCTTTTGAGCGCCAATCCGGCTGTGAGATGATGCCGACGCGGAAGCCATGCCTTTCGAGCCAGCGGGCCAACAGTGGTACACCGAAAGCGGGGTGATCAATATAGGCATCGCCGCTGACGAAGATGACATCCAGTTCTTGCCAGCCCCGTTTTCGTATTTCTTCCTGTGTCGTAGGGATAAATGGCATAGGTCAGGGGAACAGCGCCAGTCCTTCCAGACCCATCGACTCAGGAAATCCGCAGACCAGATTCATATTTTGCACCGCCTGCCCGGAAGCACCTTTCACCAGATTATCGATAGCAGAGATGACGATGATTCGGCCGGTGCGACTATCCACTAGGGGGGCAATGTCACAGAAATTGGAGCCGCGCACGAAAGCGGTGGAGGGGAGAGCGCCGTTTGAAAGGATTCTCACAAATGATTCGGCATTGTAGAACTCCCGGTACAGCGTGGCGATCGTTTCGGTGCTAACCGCTTTATTCGGCGTAGCGTAGATCGTAGACAGGATGCCCCTGTCCATCGGCACCAGATGCGGAGAGAAGGTGATTTTCAATGACTTCCCTGCCAGCAGGGAAAGTTCCTGCTCGATTTCGGGAATATGCCGATGTACGCCGCCAGCCCCATACGCCTTAAAGCCCTCGTTCACCTCACAATAGAGACTGTCGACCTTGGCTGAACGACCGGCACCGGTAACGCCGGAAGCGGAATCGGCAATGATGCTTGACAGATCGATCAACCCTTTCTTCAGCAGCGGCGCCAAGGCAAGAATGATACTGGTGGGGTAGCAACCGGGGTTGGCGACCAGTTTTGCCCTCTTGATTTTGGCACGCCTGATCTCCGGCAATCCGTAGACCGCTTTTTTCAGGTTGGCAGGATTGATATGGGGCTCGTACCATTCACCATAGACTGCCGGATCGGAAAGGCGGTAATCGGCCGACAGATCAATGACCTTTTTACCGAGTTTGAGGAAGGTCGGCACAACCTCCATGGCAGCTTTATGAGGCAGCGCGGTGAAGATTATATCTGCTTTGTCGGCAACCCGCACCGGCTCCAGATTTTCCAGCACAATATCACAGCGGCCTCTCAGCGTCGGGAATACCTCGGAAATACGCTTGCCGGCACTCTGTTCGGAGGTCAGGCAGGAAACTGCGACTTCAGGATGGCAATGGAGGATACGAATCAATTCCAACCCGGTGTAGCCGCTGGCACCGACTATAGCAATCTTCAACATTGATGTGGCTCCTTTCATCTATCCTTGTCAGACAGGATATGTATATGTAGAAATACGTCAATCATAAAAAAAGGGGAAACCCTTGCGGATTTCCCCTTTTACTAAAGCAGAACGGTGTAATCCAGCGATTAGCGCTTGGAGAACTGGAAGCGGGCACGGGCAGCTTTTCTGCCGTACTTTTTACGTTCTTTTATGCGTGAGTCGCGGGTAATGAATCCGGCTTTTTTGAGGACGCCGCGGAGTTCAGGCTCATGCAACAGGAGAGCTTTGGTGATGCCGTGCTTGATAGCACCGGCCTGGCCGGTATCGCCACCACCGGATACAGTGACGAAAACATCAAAAATACCAACCTTTTCAACTAGCTCAAACGGCTGACGAACAACCATCTTGGAAGTTTCGCGACCAAAGTATTCATCCAGAGTTTTGTGGTTAACGGTAAAAGTACCTACACCAGGCTTTAGCCACACGCGAGCAATTGAAGTTTTGCGCTTGCCTGTTCCATAATAACTGATTGCTGCCATATAGTTTTCTCCTCGGAGTATTAAAGTGCCAAATTCTTGGGCTGCTGAGCTGCGTGTGGATGGCTCGGTCCCGCATAAATTTTAAGCTTGCTGAGCATGGCCCGTGCAAGTTTATTCTTGGGGAGCATACCCTTAACGGCTTTCTTGATAAGTTCTTCAGGCTTCTTTTCAAGCAGTTTACCGGCCGTAATTTCTTTCAGTCCGCCGACATACCCGGAGTGGTTGTAATAAATCTTGTCGGCTAACTTGCGACCGGTCAGGGCGATTTTTTCAGCGTTTACAACGATAACAAAATCGCCGGTATCTACGCTTGGTGTGTAGAGGGCCTTGTTTTTCCCACGCAGTACACTGGCTATCTGAGTTGAAAGACGGCCCAGAACCGCATCCTGTGCATCAACAATGTACCAGTCACGCTTTACATTTTCAGCTTTCGCTACTTCTGTTTTCATAAATTCCCCATCCGCAGTACAACCTGCATATAATACAGGCCATGATTTTTTTGAAGAGGTGTAACGTACCGAAAGAGTTTGATCGTGTCAAGTGAAAAATTTTCAGGACAACAAATTGAGCTGATCAATGTTGTAACGGAGCCGATTTCATGTTACAAACACGCGGCAATTATCGTTTTTTTGGAGTTGGTACTATGAAGATGACGACAGCAGATGTTGAGTACGTGGCACGTCTGGCGCGGCTTGAACTCACCCCTGGAGAAAAAGAACTGTTTGCCGGACAGATGGGTGCGATCCTTGGGTATGTGGAAAAACTTGAAGGGCTGAATACGGACGGGATTATGCCGACCTCGCATGCCGTCCCGATGGAAAATGCGTTCCGCGAAGATGTCATACGACCTTCTATCGGCCTTGAGAAGGCTTTGTTCAATGCTCCTGAGCGTGAAGGCTCTTTTTTTGCCGTGCCGAAAGTTATCGAATAAAGCAAGGGATACATCTACCATGAATATTTTTGATATGACCATCCATGAGCTCCACACTGCTCTTCAGGGTAAGAAGGTTTCCTCTTTGGAAGCTACTACAGCCATGC
>JAQUCQ010000365.1 GCA_028686145.1 Desulfuromonadaceae bacterium
GATAGCATTGTCACTATGAATAATCATCCGTTTGGACGAGGCTTCCTCACAGAAATCCATAAATGCCTCGTCCAACACCAAAAAAGTACCAGCTGCCAGACAGAGACGGTAGATATTCTCTATCACACGTTGCGGATAAAGTGTTCCATTGGGATTTCCGGGATTGCAGATAAAAAGAGCATCAACACCATCAGCCAGTGCCCGCTCCAACTTTTCAGTATCGATAGAAAAATTGCTTTCTGGCGTCAGGATAAAATGCTGTGTTTCCCAATGATGTTGATTAAGCGCACGAACATATTCGCTAAACGATGGGGAGATGATCAGCGCTTTTTTGCCGGAAAGCATGGCGGGCAGATTGTAAATCAGCTCGGTCGAGCCGTTGGCAATCGTAAAGTGAGCGGGAGAAAGACCATGAAATCGTGCAAGTGTCTGCTTCAATTCCTTGTGACTGGTATCAGGGTAATGTACCAGGCTGTCGAGTGAGCAGATCAACGCCTTGCGCACCAGTGATGACATGCCGAGCGGATTTATGCTGGCAGAAAAATCCAATATCTGGTCAGGTACAACGCCAAGCGTTCTAGCAACGGTGAAAATATTACCGCCATGATCATATGAATGGGACATGTATTCCTCTCAGGAAGAAGGCTGCAACCATACAGACAATGGCCATCAGCACGGTTGAAATATACATCAGCTTGATCATGCCGTCGTAAGTGCGTTCATCGAGCGGGTGGTGGCGATCGCCAATATACTCTTTCCATGACGAAACACCTCTGTAGCAGGCCGCACCCCCCAATTGCACGCCTAAGGCGCCGGCCGCAGCCGCTTCCGGGTGCCCGCTATTGGGCGAGGGGTGCTTCAGGCGATCCCGGAACGTTATCCGCAGGGCCTTTGAAGCCGAACAGCCAGCCAGCGGCGCCGCGACAGCCAGAAGCAATGCAGTAAAACGGGCCGGAACATAGTTAAGCAGGTCATCCATCCGTGCCGACGCCCACCCGAATTGCAGATAGCGCGGATCCCTGTATCCGACCATTGAGTCCAGGGTGCTGACAGCCTTATACGCCATCACGGTGACCGGCCCCCCGATCGTCAACCAGAAGAGCGGAGCAATAATACCATCAGAAGTATTTTCAGCAACAGTTTCCACCACTGCGCGCCATATCTCCGGTTCTTCAAGTTGATCAGTGTCTCGCCCCACGATAAAAGACAGATAGCGGCGGGCCAGCGGCAGATCGCCGGCGAGCAACGCAGTAGCAACACGAGCCGACTCTTTGTGAAGAGAACGAGCGGCCAGACAGGTTGAAGAAACCAGGACGGCAGCGATCCAGCCTGCCAACGGCAGCAATGTGTTGAGCACGTCCAGTAGAATCCAGGTGGTGCCGGCAGAGCAAACTACCACCAGAAGCAGCAACAGTATTCCTGCCAGACGTCCATTAAGCCAGTCGCAACGTAGCCTTCGATCAAGCACATGTATCAAACGCCCGATGGCAACGACCGGATGCGGTAGCCAGTGGGGATCGCCGATTATCAGGTCAAGCAAAAGCGCCAAAAAGATGATGAGCGGATCAGAGGGTGTCACGGCCCAACCCACAAATTGCCAGCAAACGCGGCAGATCAAGATATTTTCCAAACTGCTCTGCCAGTTGGTCAAACGGGTCAGGTTGCGACTGTTTATGTGCGCCACTGCTGAGCACCATACCCTTTTCAAGACGGATACCGTTCAGATAAACTTCTCGGAAGCGGTTGTTTTCGAAAACGCCATGAAGGTAGGTGCCAAAGATCCTCCCATCGTGCGAAACCGCTCCGTCTTCAATTGAAACCGGGGTAGTACCACGCCGAAAGATTCGCGAGAATGACCGCAATCCCTTGTCAAGAGTCGTCAAACCCATATGAATTTCATAACCGGTCATAATCCCATTACATTCAGGAGCAACGGTCAATCCCGCTTCATCCAGATACGCCAGTGCCTGGTGAGTCTCCTTTTCCATTAAAAGAACCGTTGTGGAGGGAAGCAGATTCAGTCCCTGTGCCTCTTTGACAGATGATTCAACACCGTTTGGATCAAGCACCGCTGTTCCCAACATTTGGAAACCACCGCATATCCCGGCAATATGTCCGTGAAAGTCGCGTATTGCGTCGTAAAAACCGCGCGCCATCAAGAAATGCAGATCTGCCATGGTTGATTTGCTGCCGGGAATGATCAGGATATCCAGGCCCTGCAGCTGGTCCGGCATCTCGACATAGCTGAGATGGACATCCGGCTCGTTCTGCAGCGGATCAAAATCAGTAAAATTGGATATCCTCGGAAGCTTGAGGATACCAATGTGGATTTTTTTGCGGCCAGTCAAGTTACTGACAGCTTTGGAACATTGACCAAGCGCGACACTGTCTTCGGCAGGCAGGTTCATATCGGCAAACCAGGGTAGGACTCCCAGCACCGGCACACCCGTACGCTGCTCAATAAAGTCGATACCTGGCTTCAGAATATCGACATCGCCGCGAAATTTATTGATAATTATCCCTTTAATAAAGGAGCGTTCCAGCGGTTCAAGCAGTTCAATCGTACCGATAATCTGAGCAAAGACTCCGCCACGATCGATGTCGGCAATCAGAACCACCGGGCATCGCGCCATTAATGCAATCCTGAGGTTGGCTATATCATTCTTTTTCAGGTTGATTTCCGAGATGCTTCCCGCTCCTTCAATTACAATAAATTCAAATGTTTGGCGAAGCCGGTCAAAACTCTCCTCTATTTTTTTGAATGCGGTCGGTTTGTAGGCATCATATTCTGCTACCGACATATTGCCTACCGGCCTCCCCTGAACAACGATTTGACTCCCGATATCGGAATTCGGCTTGAGTAAAACCGGATTCATGTCGGTATGAGGATTGATATTGCAAGCCTGAGCCTGGACCGCCTGAGCGCGGCCTATCTCTCCTCCCTCTGGGGTAACATAGGAATTAAGTGACATATTCTGGGATTTAAAGGGAGCCACACCTATCCCGCGCTTGACCAGACAACGGCAAAAGCCGGATGTGATAATCGACTTTCCGACATCTGAGGCAGTTCCGCAAAACATGACCGCTCCAGGCTGCAGAAGCGGCTCCTGCCCTGCAACTGCTTCAGTCACAGCAGCCCCCGGCCCATATTTGGCAGCATAGCCTCGCGGTGTTACGATACGTCCCTCAGCATCGATGAAGGTACTGGCATTGCCGATCAAGACAATACTTGTCATATCAATTTCATGGTCGAACATCTGCCCGAGAGTAGTAACGGCAACCGTTTGCCCCTCGCGACAGGCGTTACGGACGATTCCAACCGGGGTTTCAGGAGGACGATGCGCCAGGATGATGTTCTGCGCTTCCTGTATCTGGGTCCTGCGACTTTTACTGCGCGGATTGTATATGGCGATGACAAAATCAGCCCGTGCTGCCGCTTCCAATCTGGTTTTAATCAGATCCCACGGGGTCAGCAGATCTGATAACGAGATCACCGCAAAATCATGCATCAGTGGAGCGCCAAGCAGCGCAGCTGCTGCCTGGACAGCGGAAATACCTGGGATTATCCGGACATCAATTTGAGGCGCTTTTGGACACTCCCTGGCATCCATTTCAACC
>JAQUCQ010000041.1 GCA_028686145.1 Desulfuromonadaceae bacterium
TCCGACTTAAATAGGTCGTGGTCTCCTCCCGTTGCAGGTTGAGCTGCAGCGTCGTGGAACTTTTAATATCCGTTGGGCTGGGAATGATATAGCCGGTCACCAACCCCTGGAGGCGTTCGGCAATAAACAGGTTAGAATATAATTCATGCCCCAAGTGAAACATGTTCAGATCGCGGTAACGGAGCGTGAGGCGCGCACCCGTATCCGTGCCGTAGCCGATGCCGGGACGCAGGCTGATGCGCGGCCCCTGTTTTAACTGCACACTTACCGGCACACTGAATGCTTCGGCGTCCTGTTTTTCCGGTGTGATGATGACTTCTTTAAAACGCTCGGAGTTGGTGAAGTTCCGCTGAGTTTCGCCGAGACGGGGATAGGAAAAGGAATCGCCTGACGAGTAGGCCAGATGTCGGCGCAGGAAACTGTCGGGATAGTCTGGTGCTCCCTTGATGGTGGTTTCGCCAAAATAATATTTTTTACCGGTATTCAGGAGCAGCTTTATCGTGGCGGTTGTAGCAGACTTTGCAATGCGGATTTCGTGCTGAGAAAACTCGGCATCCAGATAACCGAGATCCCGGGCACGTAATTTGAGTGCAGACTTGGCCTCTTCGTATTTCTGCTGCTGCAGCACGTCTCCCTTTTTTAGGGGAAATGCTGCAATCAGTCTGTGTAGTCGCCGTTCCTCGGTGCCCGGCCCGGCTACATTAACCGTTACTTCGGTCAGTCGCACCGGTTCTCCCGGTACCACTGTGACCATCAAGCGATAGCCTTCTCCCGCCGGTTCGACTCTTGACGTGATATGGGCGGTGTAATATCCGAAGGGCTCCAGCGCTGTTCTAGTTTTTGCATCAACCTGCTGAGCAAAACGTTCCAGCCAGCGTTGATCCACTTTGCCATCCCGAACCAAGCCGGTCGGAAGAATAAGCGAATCCTGCACATTTTTCAGAACATCGCCCTCAATACCGGTAACGACGACTTCAACCGGTTCGGCGGCATGCCCTGGCAAAACGGCGGAGAACCATAACACCAGGCACGCAAGAGCAGCAACAATTCTCCTGCAGTGTCGTCCGGCACAATTATCTGCATATGGTGATGAAACATCAGACATTACATGTGCCTTTTCAGTATATTTCCTATGGTAGAGTAGATGCAGGATGTCTGTTTTCTACTCTACCACAGAAATTCAATCATGTTATGCTCTTACCGAAAGTGCTCAGCTGCTTCACAAAAAATCATCACCCCGTGTATCTCCTTCTGCGCGAGACTGATTTTAGAAGCCTCAGTTCACATCATTTTACCGAGTCTTTAATTTTATCCCCGGCCTTTTCGAGTCCTTCTCCGGTTTTTTGGGTTGCTTTATCAACCTGCTCTCCGGTTTTTTCAATAGCGTTGTCCATTTTTTGGCCGGCGCGCTCCATTGGGCCCTTTTCTTTCTCACAGCCGGACAGTCCGGCTATCAAGATGCCCAGTATTGCTGCTGAAATAATCCATTTACCGATTTTCGTCATGTGGAATCTCCTTTTTATGTGGTTCGTCTGTAACGCTTTGTTTGCTCATTATTGATCTTCTGTTTTTGCCGTGCTGCATGTCATAGCCACAACAACTATCAGGTTCTGTTGTTTAATGCCTAATTTTTGAAGCCGTTGAGCCAGTTCCACCCATCGCTCAGTTCCGGGAAGGCGGCACCGAAATGAACCGTCTTGACCGGGTCGGCTGAGATGTCGATGGTGGCGGTCTCTTCCACCAGCTCAACTCCGGGGCCCCGCGAAATGTGGCTCTTGGCCCCTGCGGTACTGAAGGCGTCAAAGGCGACCTGGGAGTTGCCGTAGGGAACCAGTTCGTCACTATTGTGGTGGATCATTCGCATTGGAACGGTCGGTGCCCAGTCACGGTACGAATCGTTCTGTCTCAGCAAGGCGACCACAGTGCTCGTGTCAGAGGTGAGCTGGTCAATAAACTGCTGGGTCAGAATGCTTTTCGGTACGATCAGTTTGACCGGACTGAAAGTCATGCCCATCGCCTCGCTTATCTTGTCCGAAGTCGAGTCGCCGTTGAACAGCGGCGGAATAGTGGTGTCATATGGGGAGCTCATGGCGAAGCCGGGGCTGAAGCCGGTTGTCTGTGCCCCATAAGCGTAGTTGTAGCCGGAAAGGAGCAAGGGGGCAAAGTAGGGCGCCTTGATGGTGCTGTACGATAGTATTATTCCGCGCATGATGCCGGAGAGGTCGTGGGGGCCGGAGAGCGGGGCAGAAGCGGTGACGGTGAACTCACCGGCATATTTGGGCAGTTGCAGCTCCTTGGTCGTTGCCATGGTCACATACCCTCCCTCGGAATATCCCATGAGAAAGAGCTGGCTGTTCCATGTGCAGGGGGAGCTGCTGTTCCCCGCTGTACCGCCGATAATATCGCGGCTTGCCCTGAGCAGATCGACTACCTGCAGCGCAAGCGTTGCTCCGACAACGTGGGGCTGGGTATCGGTGTTGTCCCCCATACCCTCATAATCGACCAGGGCAACGGCGTAGCCGGTGGAGGCAATTGCGGCCGCGACCATCACTTCCGGATAGTCTTTTGGCCTGTCCAGATGAGCCAGGAACCGAGAAGGCGAGAATGGTCGGTAAACCTCCGTACCATGCTGATACATGAGGATCGGCACAGAAGGTTTGTCACCAAAAATCGATCTTGGCAGGATCAACAAACCGGTCATGGAGTGCATCTTGCCATCCGCCCCAGTTGATTGGTAGGTGACCTTCTGCATATCGAGGGTATACGTGAGGCTGGTCATGAGGGAGCTGAAGCTGGTGATGAAACTATCCCATTTCCAACCGTCCAATGAGTGTTGAATGCTACTGCTGTTGATGCTGGCCAACAGTGCCGCAGGTTTGATATTGACAGTATTACCGCCGTCGGTCGTTTGGGAAAATGACTTTGAACCACACCCCGCCGTAAAAATGGATGCGGCCAAAATGACGGCACAGAGCGTGCGCATGGTGGTTACGGCTCGAATCATGGTGTACCCCTCTTTCATGCTCTTTTTTACAGAGACCTGAAGTTGACGGTTTATTTGCCTACGCGGATCGTAGAGAGCTGACCTAATACTCCAAAAACGCTCAGGAGCCACAAAACTACGGCAATGACCACAACTGCGTTCAAAATCGACTTTATGGATCCCGCCATCGGAATAAATCTGTTGATTAGGCCCAGGATAACTCCCACTACAATCAGGACAACTAATACTTGAATTAAAGGCATGAACTCATTCACCTCCTTGTTTTTACTTTAAAAACCGCTGGGACTCTTGTCCCCGTGACACTGGCCGTTACGGCCACCTAAATCCGGCCCAGCAATAGCAAGATGATCAAAATCAAAAGTATCAAGCCAAGCCCGCCACTCGGGAAATAACCCCACTGTCGGCTGTGAGGCCATGTCGGCAGCGCCCCCAGTAACAGCAAAACTAAAACGACAATCAAAATTGTTCCTAACATGAGAGTTTCTCCTTTTTTACGTGAATATTAAGGTTCAGTGGTACGTATCTGTTCTGTCAGTAACTGAATCGCAACTAACGTGCCAGTGAAAAACTGTGAATTTTTAGAATGTAAGAACATAATTTTACGAGGAAAAGTCAAAAGTGGATGTGATGCATGAATGAAATTATTAAGTGAAATCCGTCATGCGTCACGCATCTGTTAAATATGACGGATTGTGTAGAAGAAAGTTACTGTAAGGTGCATAGTTTCTATTTGCTGACCACGGTCACGTTATTTTCTGGACAAGCTCCTGATCACAACGACGACCACGACCAGAACGGCGAGCGCCGCCCACATAAACGCCCCTCCACCCATCCATCCGTATGCTTGATTCATTGTTTTCTCTCCTGTCGGTGCGCTGTGCGGCTCAGAACTTCGGGATCCGTATGCGACTGACCATCAGTGAGCCGGATACGGCAAAAAGCAGTACCAGCGGATGAAGCGTGAAGCCGGCAAGCATGACATGTCCGAACCAGCGGGAGTCGCGAACTGCGCCCTGCCGGGCAGCCCAGAACAGCATTGCCACCAGCAGCAGCGACGTCGGGATGGGTGTCCCCTCGAAGTACTTCACTTTGCCTTCCTCATCAGACAGCGCATCGGCCGTAATGTTGTAGCGCGCCAGACGGGAAACCCCGCATGCAACAAAAAAAGTCAGGATGATACGGTCGTATAAGCCCTGCATGCCGCAACCATAGGCAATCACAGCCGGAGCTACCCCGAAGGAGATGATATCAGCGAGCGAGTCGAGCTCACGGCCCATTCCGGAACTTTTCTGACGCCACCTGGCAATCCTGCCATCAAGAACATCAAAGATTAATGCAGCTAAAACCATTGCGCACGCATAGTAGACATGCATGACGTCGGCCGTTTGCAGGTACGTAAGCATGGAAAATAGTGCCCCGGTACCGCAGACGGCGTTTGCCAGAGTGAACCAGTCGGCAAGATAGAACTCTCTGATCATGGAAAAAGGTTTATTCGGTGCAGGCATCTTTATAGCGGACATAATTCCCCTCTATCTCAAAAATTGATAAAAATGTTTGGTAGGCACGTTCTGCTACGAAGGCACAAAGCAACGAGAGTGCCGGATAATTTCTGTGAATACCTCGCGTGCAACAATTTGATTGTACAGGGTAAAAAAAATATGTATAGCGGAGACTGTTACTCCATCCCTGCAGGAGGGTGTCACCTATGCTTCACTGGATTCGCGACCATCACCGCGCCGAGACGCGAAAGCTTCCATTTCCCCCCGAGTGGGAGGCAATCGTGCGTACCAATGTTGTCCACTACCGTTTGCTTGACGACGCCGAGCGCACTGAGTTGCACGCGATGATGCAGGTCTTTCTGGAGGAAAAAACGTGGGAGGGGTGTGGCGGTCTTGACTTGACTGACGAAATCCGAGTCACTATCACGGCCGAGGCGTGTCTGCTGCAATTGGGACTTCCCCACGACTACTATCGCAATGTGGAGTCGATCCTTGTGTATCCATCCACTGTCGTGGTTCCTGTACGCCACCCTGGCGTTTTCGAACGCGTTGACGGTCCGGTTGACGCCAGTGTCACCATACTGGGGCAGGCTTTTGCCCGCGGTCCGGTGATCCTCGTGTGGGACGCAGTTCTCCATGGATCTCGTCACCCCGAACAGGGTCATAACGTTGTATACCATGAGTTCGCCCACAAACTCGACATGCTTGACGGCGCCGCAGATGGCACTCCGCCACTTGTCGACCGCGCTCAGCTTGACGAATGGATAGCCGTCTGTTCCCACGAATTTCTGCGACTGCGCGAACTCGCCGGGAAGGGGCAAAAAACGTTCCTCGATGCCTATGGCGCGACGAACGAAGCTGAATTCTTCGCCGTGGCCACGGAGGAGTTTTTTGACCGTCCCGTCGCCCTCCAAGACCACGTTCCCGATCTCTACCATGTTCTCAGCGCCTACTACCGCCAGGACCCGGCAGGGCGTGAGCACCGCACCGGTTTCAAGTCTTCCTGACACGAAATCATCTCTTTGCAGGGCAGTACAGGCTACTGTTTCCCCTTCTCATTCCAGATCGGGTTTTGTTTGTCTTCGGGGTCCAGTTTTTTGAGCTCCTCCGGATCGACATGCCAAAAGGACTTGTCGATAGCGCCTCCTGTATAGTCCTGTTTTTTGTCATGGGCAAACGGGCACCACCAGTTTTCGACTATTTCCACCAAATACGCAGCATACCTGAAGAGTGCAACACTCATCGGACAGTAGAGTTTGCAGTTTAAGATCCAGAATAACCTGTAGTGCGCCAAATGAAAGCGGGAAATGTTGATGGTTGGTTGCTCATTATTGTTATATCGATGAGACATCCAGGTAGGGACAAAATCCCAATACGATTTAATCTCCATGCCGCCGACATATTTCAAATGCGTTTTGACCAGAAAAATTCCGATAACCACGAACGGGACAGTCGTAATCAAAGGTAGATAAATGAGCGGGACACCCAGGCTCACCTTCCAAAGCGGTTGCTTTTCATAGTTGCAACCAATTTTTACTCTGTCCATTTTTCTCCTTTTTCGTCATGTTCACAGAACAGTCGCTCTTGGTTTTTGAAAGTATCACACTAATGTGGTTCACCGCATATAATTATCTGCCGGGAAGGTCTCTTGGTTCGGATTACTTGACGGTCATACGGTTCTTTACCGCCTTAACACCGGTTATATCGGTAACGAACCTGGTGACCAGGCCGATTTCGGCTGCACTCGTTGCCTTGCCTCTTACCGTGACTACGCCGTGCTTTGTTGTGACAGTGGTGGTGAGGATGCCCGTCGAACGATGGTTCAGCAACGTCATATTGACCTGGGCGATAATGGAAGCGTCATCGATCTTTATACGTGCGGTCTGGGGTTTCTTTTTCACGGTATTAGACACGGTCAGCTCATTAATGACGTTTTTAACTCCATCAAGATCTGCGCTATATTCAGCAGCTAATTTCTTTTGTGCCCGGCTGGCAGCAACGCCCCGCAGGGTCACAATGCCGTCATTGACTTCAACTTCGATCGTGGCCGCGCTGACGCTGCGATGAAACGAAAGTGCAACTTTTAATTTATCCCGGATCCACGCATCCGAATTTGAAGTGGGAGAGGCGCCGTTGACTTCCAGCCGGTTGTCCACGCTCTTGACCCCGCGTATGGCTGCCACGGTTTCCTGAGCCAATGCTTTGTGGAAGTTTTCGGAGACGGTTCCCGTCAGGGTGACGGCCCCGCCTTTGGAGTGAACGGTAAAATCATCACCATGAAGGAAGGTTTTGAATGCATATGACTGTTTTGCGGATGATTCAATACGACTGTCCATTCTTGCCGCGTGCACAGTCACGCTGAACGCCAGCAGAACAACTACTGTGACCATTATTGATATCGAATATGCTGTCTTCATGGTACGTTCTCCTGATGATATTATAGCTGCTTTAGACTCTGACACAAACCATCCATACGATAACCTATAGTGACGGCGTGGCGATAATGAACCGGACATAGTTTGTTGCTATCCGCTGCGTGCAACAAAAAAGGGCGCACCGCGATACGCCCTTATCGTAAAGCTGCAAAAAATGATCAGGCTACTCGACGGACATGTGGTTGATCACACTCTTTACACCGCTCACGTCGTTGGCAAGTTTGGCCGCCAGGTTAAATTCGGCAACATTGTTGGCGTTGCCGCTTAATGTGACCACGCCGCGCTTCGTCACGACTTTTGTATCGAGAGCACTCGTTGAGTGATGGTTCAATAATGTCATCTTGACCTGAGCGGTGATGGACGCGTCATCAATCTTTTCACCCACCGTTTGTTTCTTTTTGGCGGCGTTGGACACGGTCATATCATTTATTACATCCGTAACGCCTTCAACATCCTTGGCATATTCCGTCGTCAGTTCTTTTTGTGCCTCATTGGCAGCAACGCCGCGCAGGGTCACGACGCCGGCTTTAGCATCAACCTCGGTTTTGGTGGCGCTGACGCTCCGATGGAACAGCAGTGTGTATTTTACTTTGGTGATGAGCCACGCATCCGAGCTCTTGTCAGGGGTTTCACCTTTGATTTCAAGTTTGTTGTCCACACTCTTGACACCGGGGAGACTCGCTACGGTATCCTGAGCCAATGTTTTGTGGGATTCTTCGAGAACCGACCCCGTCAAGGTGACTGCGCCATCCTTGGACTGGACGTTGACATCATCACCCTTGAGGTAGGTCTTGAACACATACGATTTTTTGGCGGACGATTCAATTCGGCTGTCCATTTTCCCGGCGTGAGCAGACACGCTGAACGCCAGCATGAAAATTGCTGCCATCATTATAGATACTGAATAGGTTGTTCTCATTGCACAATCTCCTGTTATTTTTGGCTATTTTTTTTCATCATCCGCTTTGTCGGCCTATTTCGGGACATCTGCATTGACATTGTCTTTTCCATGTTCTTAAACTGCTCATCCGTCAAAACGGCGCGCATTTCTTTCATGTCTTTCAGTATAGCCACATGATGGGCTGTCTTTATGTCTTCGATTTTTTTAACTGCAGCGGACGCCTTTTCCAGGTCAAAATCTTTCACTTCCATGATTGCAGAAAGTTCGATCTCTGCAATCGTCAGGTCTGCTTTGAACTGGGCATCCTTTTTTTGCATTTCCCTGTAAATGGGCTTCATTTTCATTGTCTGGTCTTCGCTAAGACCCATCTTGTCGGCGTGTATGATGCACATGCCGACCATGTCTCCTGGCATACCCATAGCGCCCGTTCTATGTGTTTGAGCGTGGTCCTGTTTATGGTGCTTAGGAGCATTCACCGTCTGGGAAAAAGCCGGTGCCGGTGCGCTGAACGCCAGTAGAGCGATTGCTGCCGCCGTTACCGTTACAGAATGTATTACTTTCATGTTTTGACTCCTTGTCGTGGTGTACTGTTTTGAATACCTTCGCTCCGAAGGCTGCATGTCATTCGAAGTTTTTGCTGTAGCGCCTTATGCCGCCGGAGTTGATGTGGATGCGTACTCCGGCGCATGAGGCACTGCTTCGGTTACTTTTCCAAAACCTTCTTGATCTGACCAAGCTTTTCCTGAACCTTACCGGCTATCCGCTCACCGGTGCCTTCACCTTCCAATTTTGGGTTGTCGCTCAGTTTTCCGGCAGCCTCCTTGATGGCGCCCTTCACTTGGTGGAACGTACCTTCTGCCTGGTCTTTCGTGCTGGATTTCATGGTAGTACTCCTTTTGTTGGTTTTATAAGCTGTTAGAATCTGTAGTGCACATGCTCTAAAAAATGGCAACTCAAGTACAGCAGAACGTTATAACGTGTGCACGTTCAACCAAGGAGATACTGCGCAACTAACGTGCCAGAGAATTTATGCGGACACAGCTGGTGTAACGGTATGAATATACTGATTAAAGCGGGAGTCGAATGCGCAGGGTACACGGAAAATCCGCCATGTAATCCGTCATGAGTAACACAACTGCCATATATGACGGATTTTGGCGGGGCAAGCTATGGGACTTGAGGTTCTGCTGAAGACGCCGCTGTCGGATGCCGTGACGCACCCTGATTCCTCTTATTCGAACACACCGCGCTCGCTGTACTTTTCTGCGACCTTTCTGAAGTGGAACCCGTAGATTGCATAGGTAATGGCCAGCGGGAAGAGCCGCGGTCGCGTGAGGAGTGACCAGAAGAAGAGCTTCCAGAAGTAGAGTCGTTCCCTGCCGATAACTCCAAGGAACAGAATGGATTTGAAGAGCGCCCCGATATACCCCGGCTGAAGGTGGAATTTTCCCAGATGTTGTGGACGGTACTCACTGAGGAGCCGGATCACCCGCTGATAGTAGTTTCTGGGCGAGTAAATGGTGTCGAGTATGGTCCGGTACCCGGCGATAAGCGCATTCACCTCCATCCGGGGGATGAAGTTGAGGTCGCTGTCCATGTTGTTGCCGGAGTCGTCACCCAGAAGTCTCCCTTCTCGTGACAAGCGCTCGTGGAGCTTGGTTCCGCGAATAGCGGAAAGCAGGCCGACCATGGCGGTGACGATGCCGCTCTCCTGGATGAAGCGTATCTGCTTGTCGAAGATCGAGGGGGGATCACTGTCGAAGCCGACAATAAACCCCCCATGCACCTGCAAGCCGGCCCGCTGGATGCACTTGACCGATGCCAGCAGGTCGCGGTTCCTGTTTTGCACCTTGCCGCTCTCGGCGTGGCTCTCCTCGTACGGGGTCTCGATCCCGATAAAGACCTCTTCGAATCCGGCTCTGACCATTAGTTCCATGAGCCGTGGATCGTCGGCCAGGTCTATGGATGCCTCGGTGTAAAAGTAAAACGGGTACTCTTTCCGGTCCATCCAGTCGATAATGGCGGGAAGGACTTCCTTCTTCAGTTTCCCCTTGTCGCCGATGAAGTTGTCGTCAACGAAGAAAACTGCCCCGCGCCACCCCCGGATATACAAACTATCCAGTTCGGCGATCACCTGTCCCAGTGTTTTGCTCCGTGGTTTTCTCCCGAACAGCGCGGTGATGTCACAGAACTCGCAGTCAAAGGGACACCCACGGCAATACTGGATATTCAGGGCGGCATAGTTCTTGACGTCAATCAGATCCCAGAGCGGGATGGGGGTGTGAGCCAGGTCTGCCCAGCGGGTGTCGGCATAGAGATGCCGTACTTTTCCTTTGGACAGGTCAGTCAGGAACGGCGGGAGCGTGCATTCCGCTTCCCCCAGCACCAGATGGTCCACCTCGGGGAAAGCATCGTGGCAGGCGGTAAAGAGAGGGCCGCCGGCAACCGTTTTCACCCCCAGCTGCCGGCAGCGGTCGATCACCTCCTGCGCCGATATCCGTTGGATGGTCATGGCGCTGATGAAAACGTAGTCCGCCCACGTCAGGTCTTCATTGGTGAGGGGGCGGACATTCATATCGACGAGTCTCTTTTCCCATTCATGAGGGAGCATGGCGGCCACCGTCAGAAGCCCCAACGGCGGAAAGCTTGCCTTTCTGGCAATGAATTTCAACGCATATTTAAAGCTCCAAAATGACTCGGGATAATGGGGATATACGAGAAGAATCTTCATCTGGCTTCTCCTGCAGTTGATGAACCAGCAACGCAATGATAATTGCTCTCCTTTTCATAATAATAACTTAAATTGAAAAAAATACACGGCACTGCTCATGCCCTGCTGAAAAAATTAATGGCAATCATAGTGCCATAACATACGTGTGGTTGTTACGGGTTTAGCTGATTGAAAATATGGGTAAAAGTGGAGAGAGAAGGGGCGTGGTGGTGAGGGCACCTGTTTGTGACTCTGGCTATATGCTGAAACGGTTGAATAAACTTCTTACGCCACTCTCAGTTGGTGTGCCGGAAAGTGCAGGGTCGTTCGGGTGTTGTATGTGAAGTTTTGCCGAACGCCGTCCATGACCACTGTTCGGTACAGGGAATCAAGCTCATTACGCGTGTTTATCGTTATTTTACCTGGCATGCCGGGCAGATAGCTTCCGGCATAGAGTGAATCTGCCCTGCTGAATTTCTCAAGTGACGCAGCATTGTCGGCTGAGGGGAGCAACCTGATGCCCTCTAAAACAGTGCTGTAGAACTCGAGGGCATCCACATGAATACGCTCATGATCGATTCTTATTCCCTCGTTTCCTACAATAAGAGGGGTGAAGTTCAACTCCTTGATCAGGAAGCTGTTGAGAGGGCGGATAGCGTTTTCCTCCAGTCGGCGCATGGTGGCTTGTGTTGCTGGTACACCCCACATGGAGCGACAGATCCGGTCCCAGGTAAAGTACAGGTCCAGCGGCGAAAGGAGCGAACAGAAAAAAACTTTCACCGTTTCGTCCGGCCAGTCGGTCAGAACCGATGTGCCATCGGCAGTAATGCTGAACTGTCCCAGTGTTCGAACATCCAGAGTGGTATCGGGTGTATTCATGAAGCTCCCCGTGAATCAGGTGACGAGTTATATAAAACAGAAAAAAAGGATTAAACGTATATTCCGTTGTCAGGATAATGAGCAACTTGCGTGCCAGAGAATAGTTGCGGCTGAAGTGAGTGCAACAGACTGATTGTGCGGGTAAAAGGGGGAATAGGACGTGCCAACGAAAGGGAAAGCTGCCAGTTGAATCCGTCATGTTTAACATTTCTGCATTATTTAACGGATCACGTTACAGCTTTTCTCCAGCAAGGGCTTGTCTGGTTGTTTATTTAATCTTCGTAATGGAGTCGCTCAATATGTTCCTGACTTCGCCCCAGACATTTTCGGTCCCCGTTTTCATTTCTTCCCATTCATTATCGTCAGCTGACGATATTCCCTGCAGTTTTGCCGCACCCTCATCCCGCTTGAATTGAAGTGCCGCGATTGATTTGGAGTATTCACTCTTCGCCTCGGGCGTGGCGCTTACCGCCTTGTCCTTGAGCCTGTCTATCTGCACATCCCATTCGACTATCTGTGCAGAGAGTTTTTCAACATATTCTGTTCGCTTGTCCATGATGTCAACCTCGCTGGTTATTCTGGGTATGAAACAATATAACGTGGGAAGAATTCATCAATACATTCTGTAACCACGCCAGTGTCGTCAAAAAGTGAATTCTATTCGTTTTGAAATGATGGTTCTACAAGCAGATCTTCCAGGATCCGGGCTTCTGGCTCTTTGTTTTTAAAATGGTTTCTTTGCACAGTTTTAATGTTTGCCGTCGCCGGTGCTGATGCATATCGAAAGTCTTCCGTGGTGAGTAGCTCATGAAGCAAATCATTCTGTTTGATGACAGCGCGCCCACGCCGCTGGTCCTGTGACTGGTCGGGATCGTTGATGATGTTCAGAGTCAGCTCCCTATCCATGGCCCATAATTGTTCCGCATCCTGGTCGCGACCCAGAGCGGCTGCCTGGCTGCTCTGAGGGGCGGTGCAGGCACATATGAACAGTACCAGTGCTGCGATGAGAATAGTATTCTTCATTATAGAGTCCTTCTTCGGGCAGCGTAGTGAAAATACCCGGCTTTCCCCGGTAACGGGGCGAGTGTCGGGAGGAACAGAATAATGAGCTATGACTGTCGCTCTCGATCACTTCTATAGGTATAATACGCAACTAACGTGCCAGTTAAGGGTAGCGGATACAGATGGGGGGAATGGTCTGATTGTATTGATGAAAAGGTAAAAAGGTCGTACAGGGGAGAGGGGGAAACCGTCAGCGGAATCCATCATGGATAATAAATCCGTTATATATGATGGATTCCACCGGTATGATTAATGAGTTCCTTTAGTGACGGACGATGCCGTATTTCCGCATGCGGGCGCGAAGAGTGCTGGCGTTGAGACCGAGAAGTACCGCCGCCCCGTTGTTTCCCTCGATGCGCCACCCGGTTTTCTGGAGTACCTGAAGAATATGGTCCTGTTCCAGTTGGACGAGGGGGGTGATCTCGCCTCCTGCCGCTTTCTCAGGTTTCCGGAATGTATCGAACCGGTCCAATACCTGTAGTGATGTCCCTTGGCTGACAATCACCGCCCGCTCAATCACGCTTTCCAGTTCCCGCACGTTACCCGGCCAGTGGTACTCCTGAAGGGCGGTCAGGGTGTCTTTCGATACGGTTTCGATCTTCTTGCCGATTTTAGTGTTGAATTTGGCAACAAAATGATTGACGAGCAGCGGGACGTCTTCTTTGCGCTGCCGGAGTGGCGGCATCATGATCGGGAAAACATTGAGCCGGTAGAACAGGTCTTCCCGGAACATGCCGTTCTTGACCTCTTCTTGCAGGTTCCGGTTGGTGGCCGCGATGATCCGTACATCAATTTTTATGGTACGGGGACTCCCCAAACGCTCGAATTCGCCGTCCTGAATGACCCGGAGAAGCTTACTCTGCAGTTCCAGAGGCATCTCGCCGATTTCGTCGAGGAATATGGTGCCGCCGTCGGCCAGTTCAAAACGACCGATCTGCCGGGAATCAGAGCCGGTGAACGCACCCCGTTCCCGCCCGAAAAGTTCGCTTTCAGCAAGGGTCGCCGGCAGTGTCGTGCAATCAACGGTAATAAATGCCCGCCCCTTGCGGGTACTGCTGCTATGGATGGCGCGTGCCACGACCCCCTTGCCGGTACCGGTTTCACCGAGCAAAAGAACGGTTGCATTCATGGGCGCTACTTGTTCGACCTGGAAAAACACCTGTGAAAGGGCAGCGCTTTGACCAATGATTTCACCAAAGTTAAACTGCCGGGCTACCTCGTGCTGAAGGTAGACGTTCTCTGCCTGAAGCCGGTCTTTCAGCACTTTTATTTCCGCATATGTTTCTTGGAGAGATTTTTCTGCTTTTGTGCGTTCCTCAATTTCCTGCGTGAGTTGCATATTTGTCTTTAGCAGATCCTCGGTCCGTTCCTGCACGGTTTTTTCCAGTACCTTGCTGTAACTGTTCAGCTTCTTGTACAGCAGTCGCACTTCCAGATTGTTGTGGATACGCATCTTGACTTCGACCAGGTCGAACGGCTTGCTGACGAAATCTCTTGCGCCGGATTGTAACGCGCGAATCTTGTGTCCCGGTTGGGCCGTTATCACGAGGACAGGGAGATAGTCGTCCGTGTCGATTGCCTTGAGTGCTTCCATAACCTGAAAGCCGTCCATGACAGGCATCTGCAGATCGAGCAGGATCAGGTCGTAACTGTGTTCGCGGTGCAGCGCACAGACCTTCTCCGGATCCATCGTTGCCGTAACGCTGGTGTAGCCGGCTTCAAGCAGCAACTGCTCAAGCAGAGTGACATTTGGCTCTTGGTCGTCAACGACCAGGATGTTCGCTTTTAAAATCTCTGAATTAGAAATCATTATGATTGTTCCTTTAATAATATGCTGTTCTGGCGGAAAAACGGTTAGGATAACCTGCTTATAATTCAGACGTTAAGCGATCAACGTGTCGTTTTTGCAAACTCAAGCGTCATGTCTAGTGTGTCCATGAACTCGTTGACTTTGATCGGTTTAGTGAGATACCGGAAAAAACCGGCCTCCAGGCCTTTTTCGATATCGCGGGGGATAGCATTGGCACTGAGTGCAACGACCGGAATGTGCGCTGTTGCCGAGTCTTCAGCCAGGATTTTCAGGGCGTCAAGTCCGCTGATTCCCGGCAGGTTGATGTCCATAAGAATGACATCAGGCAGTGAGGCGTGCGCAATCTCGATGCCACGTAATGCGTCCCGGGCACTCAGAAAACGGATATCAGGACGGCGCGCGATAAGATCTTCGACCAGCATCAGATTCGCCGGGTTATCCTCGACGTAGAGCAGGGTGTACATCCGTTCGGTATCCTTGATTTGCGTTCCGAAGGCCGACGTTAATTCGACTGCTCCTGCAGAAAATTGTGGTTCGGTTGTCCGGTTAAGTTCAAACCAGAACACACTCCCTTCGCCTACCGTGCTGTCCACACCGATGGTACCACCCATCAATTCGACCAGTCGCTTGCATACGACCAAGCCGATGCCGGTTCCTTGTTCAACATCCGCCGTTTGCCCGAGACGATTGAACGGTTGGAAAAGCTGCTCCAACTGTTCCGGAGCCAGCCCGTCTCCGCTGTCCCGGACGCTGATACGAATCGAATCAGGGGCGCTCAGAGTACAGGTCACAGTAACCGATCCGTTCGGCTTGTTGTATTTGATCGCGTTAGAAAGGAGATTGATAAGAAGTTGCTTCACTCGTGTCCGGTCGGCGTTGACAAAATAGGGTGTTTCAAAGTGGGTAAAGGTCACGTTGATGCCGCGTTCTT
>JAQUCQ010000366.1 GCA_028686145.1 Desulfuromonadaceae bacterium
CAATGCATTGATCTTCCAGAAACGGCCTGCTTTCATCGAAGCCGCCAAGATCTTTAAAGAATCCCTTTGCAAGCAACAACCCCTGATCGCCATTTGTGGTATTTACACGGTTGAAGGCGCTCTTCTCTTCGATATATCGATAAGCCATGACGTTGCGTTGCATTGTACGCATAAACTGGAGACAAAAATGACCGGCAACGCGGTCATTTTTGTGTTGTTCCAATCTTATGGCACTTACAGCATTGCTGAGCAGGCAAGGATCATCGATGCGAGAATCGGCATGCAGAAAAAGAATGTAGTCGCCGGACGCACATTCTGCGGCGGCATTCATTTGCACTCCCCGGCCCCGCCTGGTGTTGACAAATAATGTTCCAAACGCTTCCGCCATGGACCGGGTCGCATCCGAGGAACCACCATCGCCAACGATGATCTCAAAGAAAATATTTCGTTGTTTTTGGAGATCGCCTAACAGCTCTGGGAGAACATCTGCTTCATTGAGGGTCGGAATAACAATAGAAAGTAGCGGTTGGGGCATGAACGACACAACTTATAGTGCGGTATGTTTTCTGTTTTTGAGTCTGTTGAACAGCACCGGAATCAAGGCAAAAAGCCCCAACAGGGCAAATGAACCGAGCACGCGTGGCGAGGCAATACCGGAGAGCGATGCAATGGTTGCCAGGCTGGCCCCGGCATTGACGTAGACAAATCCCCCCGGAATGATGCCGAACATGGTGCCGATGACAAACGTCCGCAGCGGCAGCCGGGTCAGGCCTGCAGCCAGATTGATCAGGAAAAACGGGAATATGGGAACAAGACGCAAAAACAGCAGATAACTGAATCCACGCACCTCCAGTTCCCGGTTCATGCCTTCCAGTTTTGCTCCGAACCTGTTCAATACCGTTTCACGGAAGAGATACCGCACCGCCAGAAATGCCAGAGTAGCACCAAGCGTTGCGGAGATGACGGCATAAATCGTTCCCATAACCGAGCCGAATATTGCCCCGGCGGCCAGCGACATGATGGCGGCACCGGGTAGGGAAAGGGCGGTCTGGATGATATACACCATCATAAAACCTGCCACTACTATCAATGTGTGGGCGGCATAGTAATCCAGCAATGCCTGACGGTTTCCCTTGAGTGCATCAAGTGTCAGAAAGCGCTGCAGATCGAAGTAAAAAAACAGGATAATGGCGATAACGCCAACAATTGTAATAAGAATTTTTCTTGCTTCCATACTCCTATACCCTCTGCCATTTTAACCAGCAGGAAAACAAGCCCTTTACAAAGGGAGTCAGTCGTGTCCGGTTATATGCGTCGGCCAGACGCTTGATTACCTCTGCCTGTGTCGGATACGGGTGAATTGTTTTGCCGATGGCAGAAATTCCCAGGCCATTGGTGATTGCCAAAGAAAATTCGCTGATCATCTCACCAGCATGACGGGCCACAATGGTAGCACCAAGGATTTTGTCCGTTCCCTTGCGCAGGTGAACCCGGGCAAAGCCTTCCGTTTCGCCGTCAAGAACAGCACGGTCAACATCCAAAAGCGGCACCGTCAACGTGGTCACCTCCACCCCCGTGTCCGTGGCATCACGCTCATACATCCCAACATGGGCAATCTCCGGATCAGTGAAGGTACACCAAGGAATCGTCAAGGACGCGGTTTTCTGGCGGCCCATGAACAGGGCATTTGCGATCAGCATTCGCGCCAGAGCGTCGGCAGTATGGGTAAACTTGTAGGGGAAACAGATGTCGCCGGCTGCATAGACATCGGGATTGGAGGTCTGCAGGGTGCCACTTACAATGACGCCTGATTGATCAAACCTGATGCCGGCATTTTCCAACCCCAGACCGTCAATATTGGGGGCCCGGCCAACAGCCACCAGAATGGCATCCACGGTGACATCTGTTACCGTGCCATCCCGTTCAAGATGCAGAACCTTTTCCTCGCCGTGCTCCTCAACCTTGAGGATTGTTACCCCCATATTCAGGTCAATCCCCTCACGAACGAAAGCTTCATGGAGAACCCCGGCGGCATCACCGTCCTCCCGTCCAAGGACACGGAGGCCCATCTCAATCAGGGACACGCGGCATCCAAATCGGGAGAATGCTTGTGCCATTTCGCAACCGACTGGCCCGCCGCCAATTACTGCCAGGCGACTAGGCAGAGTGGTGAGAGAAAAAATGGTTTCATTGGTCAGATAGCCCACCTCAGCGAGGCCGGGTATGGGTGGGGCGGAAGCGTGGGCGCCGGTGCAGATCGCGGCTTTTTTAAATTGCAGCTTTTTGCCGGCAACTTCAATCGAACCGGGACCGCTAAAAGTCCCCTGACCGATAAAAACATCAACTCCCAACTCGTCCCGGAAACGGCGGGCTGAATCGTGGTGGCTAATATCAGCTCTCAAACGGCGCATCCGCTCCATGACTGCGCCGAAGTCAAAATCGATACCTGCTCTGTTCAGCACCCCGAATTCCGAACTGTTGCGAGCATCATGGAGTGCCCGGGAGGCACGAATAACCGCTTTGGATGGCACGCACCCCACGTTCAGACAGTCCCCCCCCATCAGGTGACGCTCGATCAGGGCAACCTTTGCCCCCAGACCGGCGGCTCCCGCAGCTGTTATCAGACCGGCAGTGCCTGCGCCGATAACTACCAGATTATATCGCTCTGCTGGTTCCGGGTTGATCCAGTCAGAAGGGTGGACGTTGGCAACCAACGCTTTGTTATGAACATCATCAGGTAATACTTCAAGCGGCTGTCCCATCTATGACGCTCCGTTGAGTGCATGAAATCAACTGATGAAATTGGTCTCTGCCCGGGCTTGATTCAGGAATTAGTTCGCGCCAGATACCCCTGCAAAACATACTGGAGTATACCACCAGCCTTGAAGTATGCGACTTCGTTGGCAGTATCCAGTCGGCAGGTAAGAGTGATGTTTGAGGTCGTCCCATCACGTCGGCTGATTACTGCCGCCACATTCACACCATGCGAAGGCTCTCCCACTATTTCAAGCTCAATTATTTCGCTCCCATCCAGACTGATGGACTTTCTGGTTTCTCCGTCCTGAAATTGCAATGGCAAAATACCCATACCAATCAGGTTGGAACGATGGATCCGCTCAAAGCTTTCCGCTATTACCGCACGGACACCAAGCAAAAGTGGCCCTTTTGCTGCCCAGTCCCGGCTGGAACCCGAACCGTATTCCTTGCCTGCAACCACCACCAGTGGCACTTTCTCAGCAGCATATCTCTCGGCAGCGTCAAAAATCGCCAGGCGTTCCCCTCCGGGGTAATGGACCGTAACACCACCTTCACGTTCTGGAGTCATCTCGTTTTTGATTCTGATATTGGCAAAAGTGCCGCGCACCATCACATCATGGTTCCCGCGCCGTGAACCGTAGGAGTTGAAATCAGAAACCGCAACTCCCAACTTTTGCAGATGCTGCCCCGCCGGTGAATCGGGAGCAATGTTCCCTGCGGGTGAAATGTGATCTGTCGTAATTGAGTCGCCAAAAAGTGCCAGAATGCGCATTTTCCCCGGCAGACGAAATTCTCCGATGCGCTGAACTGCGTGAAGAAATGGCGGCT
>JAQUCQ010000367.1 GCA_028686145.1 Desulfuromonadaceae bacterium
CGATGCTCATGGGTGACGTTCCCCCGGAGAGCGAGACAACATCCTATCGTGATACTATCGGGACCGTCGGTCCGCCACTGGCCCTTCTGCTGGTGGTGTTCCTGCTGGGAGTGTGGATACCCGGCCCGTTGATGACCCTGCTGCGCGACGGATCGGCACTTCTGGAGGTGCCTCGATGAGCTACGGCATGAAAACGTTTTATAACGGTACTTCGTTCCCCCGTAGTGAGATCCCGATGCCGGATAACGACACCTTTTTCCAGGGGGTTATGGATGCTATTTCGGCAGGATGGCGGGTCTGCTCCTATTTCGGTGCTCCGAATGCTGCCGGGGCGATGCTGTATTGCGTCATGTCCTCCCGGGCCGGGAGCGGTACGCTCGGAATAATTGCTACACCGATTGGGCGCTCCTTTCCGTCACTGGCGACCGCCTGTCCGCAACTGCACCTGTTTGAACGCGAGATAGCCGAGCAGTGCCTGGTCCGGCCGGAAGGGCACCCCTGGTTCAAACCGGTCCGTTTTCAAAAACCGCTGTGTGAGGGAGAAGGCTTCTGGAGCGAGAGCGATGGTGGCGGTTTGCTCCCCGGAGTGATGGATTTCTATCGCGTCGAGTGGGATGAAGTTCATGAAGTTGCGGTTGGTCCGGTACACGCCGGAATCATAGAACCGGGACATTTTCGCTTTCAATGCCACGGCGAAGAGGTGTTCCACCTGGAAATAGCACTCGGCTTCCAGCATCGTGGCATTGAACGGGTGCTGATCGGCGGACCGACGCCACGGACCATGCATCTGATGGAAACGATAGCCGGTGATACAACGATCGGCCACGGTCAGGCTTATTGCATGAACATGGAATCGCTCGGAGGGGTATTTGCTCCGCCTCGGGCTGAAACGGTGCGCGGTATAGCTCTGGAGCTGGAACGGCTGGCTAATCACACGGGGGATCTCGGTGCCATTTCCGGTGATGTCGGGTATCTGCCGACCGCTTCATTCTGCGGTCGGATACGGGGTGACTTTCTCAATATGACCGCCCTGTTGTGCGGTAGCCGTTTTGGCCGTGGCCTGCTCAGGCCGGGCGGAATCGACTATGATTGTGATGCTGCAATTGCGGAGGAACTGTACAAACGTCTGCAGGCTGCACGGGAAGATCTTGCCGGAGCGGTCAAGCTCCTCTGGGATTCCCCTTCGGTTATGGCACGTCTGGAAGATACCGGCACGGTTACGAAAGAGGACGCCCGCCAGATTGGCCTCGTCGGTCCAGCCGCCCGTGCGTGCGGCCTGAATCGCGATGTCCGGCGGGACCATCCCTTCGGGATATTCCGGATGAGCCAGATACCGGTCATTACCACAACCACGTGCGACGTTGCTGCCCGCACGCTGCTCCGCTGGCTGGAGGCGGAGCGCTCTCTGGATTTCATCGATGAACAGGTGCGCCATTTGCCGCGTGGCGGCTATCGTACCTCGCCGAAAGAGGTTGCATCCGAGCAATGTGCCGTTGCATTAACCGAAGGGTGGCGGGGTGAAATCTGTCATGTTGCCCTGACTGACGCTCAGGGCCAATTTGAACGTTACAAGATCGTTGACCCTTCTTTTCACAACTGGAGCGGGTTGGGTCTTGCGCTACGCAATCAGCAGATTTCTGATTTTCCGCTCTGCAATAAGAGTTTCAACCTGTCGTACTGCGGGTTTGATCTGTAAAAGGGAGCCTGTATGTTAAAAGCGATTATGACACGTTTCCGTCAGGGGCATCGCACCTTCAAGTATCCCGATGCGCCATTGCCGCTGCCTCCCCGTTTTCGTGGGCTCCCGCTGCTTGATGCCTCGCGCTGCGGTGATGATGGGTGTCGCGCCTGCGCCGCCGCCTGTCCCTATGGTGCTATTTCCGCTTCCGGCACCCTGTCGCTTGATATGGGCAAATGTCTGTTCTGTGCTGACTGTGTTGCCGCGTGCCCGCATGATGCGCTCACGTTTTCAGCGGATGCCCGGCTTGCAAGCCGAAACCGTCAAGGGCTGGCGGTGACTGTCGGCGAACCGTATCATCCGGCACAGGCGCTGGAGGGCACGTTGTTGAAGCTTTTCGGACGCTCGCTCAAACTGCGTGAGGTCAGTGCCGGTGGTTGCAACGCCTGTGAGGCGGATACCAATGTTCTTTCCACGATCGGCTGGGATCTGGGACGATTCGGCATTCAGTTCGTTGCCAGCCCGCGTCATGCTGACGGTCTTTTTGTCACCGGTCCCGTCACTGAAAATATGAGGCTGGCCCTGTTGGACACGTACGCAGCAATTCCGGAACCCAAGCTGGTTATTGTCGCCGGCGCCTGTGCGATCAATGGTGGGCCGTTCAAGGATCACGCCGAGGTACATAACGGAGCTGATGGTCTTGTGCCGGTGGATCTGTATATTCCCGGCTGTCCACCCAGTCCGCTGACAATTCTGGACGGACTGCTACGCCTGGTGGGGCGCATTCAGGAATAAGTAACGTATGCGGAAAAAATGCAGCACCTATACTTAATTAAGGAGATTGTGTATGGATCAGCAAAAGCAGGATAACTATCTGCAGGAATGGAAAGAGCATGAAACGTGTGCTGAACAGATGTTGCCGATTATCGGCCGTCTGTATCGCGATCATAATATCATCCTCACCCTGTACGGGCGTACTTTGGTGCATAGCACGGTCATCGACATCTTGAAGGCGCACCGTTTTGCCCGTATGGTTCTTGATTCCGAACTCACCGTTATAGAAACGTATCCGCTGTTGGCAGCAATGGATAAGCTTGATCTTGCCCCGGGGCGGGTTGATCTCGGCAAATTGACCATTCAGTATCAAAAAGTTGCGGATAAACTTTCCGTTGATGAATTCATCACGAAGGAACTTACCCGAATTAACACTGGCCGAAGCGCTGTGCGCGCCGAACCGCAGGATATTGTCCTGTACGGTTTCGGGCGTATCGGTCGACTGTTGGCCCGTATCCTGATTGAAAAGTCAGGCAGTGGTGAAAAACTGAGGATCAGGGCGGCCGTCGTGCGCAAGGGTGGGGCGGATGACCTGCTGAAACGCGCCAGTCTGCTTCG
Source organism: Desulfuromonadaceae bacterium (assembly GCA_028686145.1). Lineage (GTDB taxonomy): Bacteria > Desulfobacterota > Desulfuromonadia > Geobacterales > Pseudopelobacteraceae > JACRCG01. Next base: position 3,071 of record JAQUCQ010000367.1, read on the forward strand.
CCGCGATTCTGTTCATGGTCAGTTCAACGGTATTATTACAATCGATGAAGAAGAAAACGCCATTATCGCCAACGGCAACATGATCCGGATCATCTACGCCGATGCTCCTGAAAATGTTGATTACACCCAGTATGGTATTCACGATGCGATTCTGATCGATAATACCGGCAAGTGGCGTGATCGCGACGGGCTCGGACGGCATTTGCAGGCGCCCGGTATTGCAAAGGTCATCCTGACCGCTCCCGGTAAGGGGGATATTCCTAATATTGTTGCCGGCATCAACAATAGCCTGATCACCGAAGACGAACGGATTTTCTCCGCTGCCAGCTGTACGACCAATGCAGTTGTTCCGGTGATGAAGGCGATCAACGATCGCTTCGGAATTGTTCACGGTCATCTGGAAACCTGCCATTCCTACACCAATGACCAGAACCTGATCGACAACTATCACAAGGCTTCCCGCCGTGGCCGGAGCGCCCCCCTGAACATGGTCATCACG
>JAQUCQ010000368.1 GCA_028686145.1 Desulfuromonadaceae bacterium
GATCTCCGACCCGATCATGTTTGGCCATTTCGTCTCCGTCTTTTTTAAGGACGTTTTTGAAAAGCATGCCGCCACCTTCAAGGAACTGGGTGTCAATCCTGATCTTGGTCTGGGCGACCTTTATTTGAAGCTCAAGAAATTGCCGGAAGCCAAGCAGGCCGAGATCGAAGCGGATATCCAAGCAGTTTACAAGAAAAGACCCGAACTTGCCATGGTTGACTCCGACAAAGGGATCACCAACTTGCATGCCAGCAACGACATCATCATCGATGCCTCCATGCCGGTTGTTATGCGTGACTCCGGCGGGATGTGGGGCACGGACGGTAAGCTTCACGACGTAAAGTGCGTTATTCCTGACAAATGTTATTCTGAATGGTATCAGGAGTGTATCGATTTTTGTAAGAAAAACGGTCAGTTTGATCCGACAACCATGGGTTGCGTGTCAAACGTTGGTCTGATGGCACAGAAGGCCGAGGAGTACGGCTCACACGACAAGACTTTCAAGATTCCCGCCGATGGCACGGTGCGTGTTGTCGATGAGTCCGGCGCTGTCCTGTTCCAGCACGAAGTGGAAGAGGGCGACATCTGGCGCGGATGCCAGGCAAAAGACCTACCGATTCGCGACTGGGTCAAGCTGGCTGTAAACAGGGCAAAGGCCTCCGGAGCACCGGCTATCTTCTGGCTGGATAAAAACAGAGCTCATGATGCCCAGATGATGGAAAGGTAAACCTCTATCTGAAAGACCACGATACAACCGGTCTGGATATTCGCATCATGCCTCCTGTAGAAGCGATGCAGTTCGCCATGCAGCGGGCAAAAGACGGTAAAGACACAATTACCGTAACCGGCAATGCCCTGAGGGATTATCTGACCGACCTGTTCCCGATCCTCGAATTGGGTACGAGTTCAAAGATGCTTTCAATCGTGCCTCTTCTGGCCGGTGGCGGACTTTTCGAGACAGGCGCTGGTGGATCGGCCCCCAAGCACGTTCAGCAGTTTGTTAAGGAAGGATACTTGAGATGGGATTCGCTTGGCGAGTTCTTGGCGCTGGCTGAATCATTGAGACATCTGTCGGTCACATTCAAAAATGAAAAAGCTCAGCTTCTTGCTGACACATTGGATCAGGCAAATGCCAAATTCCTGGATAACAACAAGAACCCGGCCCGTAAAGTTGGTCAGATAGACAACAGGGGCAGCCATTTCTATCTCGCGATGTACTGGGCTGAAGCGCTGGCCGAGCAGACCGTCAACAAGGATCTGCAGACACTCTTTGCCAAGGTTGCCAAGCAACTTCAAGAAAATGAGGCCAAGATCAATGAAGAACTGATCGGAGCCCAAGGGAAGCCTCAGGATATCGGCGGCTACTATCAGCCGGATCCGGTCAAGACGGAAAAAGCAATGCGTCCCAGTGCAACCCTGAATGCTATCATTGACTCAATTAATTAAGTAGTTATGGGAGAGGAGCCGTTTGGCTTCTCTCCCCTTCTTTAAATATGTTGTTTGCTTTCGAAAGTTAAATTCTACGAAAGGAGGAATGATGGGGTACAGCTATCTGACAGTCCCTGATGGTGAAAGGATCACCATGGGCAGCAATGGCATGTTAAATGTACCTGATAATCCCATTATTCCTTATATTGAAGGCGACGGAACTGGCATCGATATCTGGAAAGCTTCGGTACGTGTTTTTGATGCGGCCGTAGAAAAGTGTTATGGTAGTGCACGAAAAATTTCCTGGATGGAAGTTTATGCCGGTGAAAAACCCTTCAACATGTTTCGCAATACAATGGGCGACAAAGCCTGGTTGCCGGACGAAACGGTCGAAGCATTCAAAGAATTTCTGGTGGGCATCAAAGGCCCTTTGACTACCCCGATTGGTGGTGGTATTCGTTCGCTGAATGTAGCTTTGCGTCATTTGCTTGATTTGTATGTATGTCTTCGTCCGGTACGCTGGTTCCAGGGAGTTCCCTCGCCGGTCAAAAAGCCGGAAGATGTCGATATGGTTATCTTTCGTGAAAATTGTGAAGATATCTACGCCGGTATTGAATGGATGCAGGGCACTGTTGAATGTGACAAAATAGTACGTTTCCTGATCAAGGAAATGGGTGTGAACAAGATTCGTTTTCCCGATACATCTTCAATCGGTATCAAACCAATTTCCAGGGATGGTTCCGAACGTCTCGTTCGCGCGGCGATAGAGTATGCCATTAGGCACAAGCGTAAATCTGTTACTCTTGTCCATAAAGGCAACATCATGAAGTTCACTGAAGGTGCTTTCAAGGATTGGAGTTACGAACTGGCACGCAGCGAATTTCGCGCACAAATAGTTTGTGAACGTGAAAGTTGGATCATCGATAACAAGGATCGTAACGGCGACCTTTCTGTTGAAGAAAATGCCCGAATGATCGATCCGGGTTACGATATGATGACTCCCAAACAGAAGGCTGATATCTGTGCCGAAGTTGAAGAAGCCCTCACGCTGATGCCGACCCATGGTTACGGACAGTGGAAGAAACTCTTGCTGATCAGGGACACCATTGCCGATATAACTTTGCAGCAGGTTTTGACCAGGGCCAAGGAATTTGATGTGCTGGCCTGTATGAATCTTGAAGGTGATTTTCTTTCAGATGCTCTTGCCGCTCAGGTTGGTGGAATAGGTATTGCGCCCGGAGCCAACATAAACTATGTTACCGGGCACGCCATCTTCGAGGCCACCCACGGCACTGCTCCGAAATATGCCAATCTTGATAAAGTCAACCCCGGTTCCGTTATTCTGTCAGGTGTTATGATGCTTGAATATATGGGCTGGCAGGAAGCCGCCGATATGATCGTCAAGTCGATCAACAGAACCATTGGACAGAAGCGGGTAACCTATGACTTTGAACGTATGATGCAGGGAGCAATATTACTTTCCTGCTCAGGATTTGCTGATGCTCTGATTGAGAACATGAAGTAAATAGTAAGCAGATTGCAGGCGCGACAATCCAGTTGTTACTGCACTATTTGTTATATCAACCCACAAAGGAGAAAACAGTATGGCACGTAAAAAGATTTCCCTAATCGGTGGCGGACAGATCGGTGGCGTTCTTGCTCAGCTTTGCGCACTGCGTGAACTTGGTGATGTTGTTCTTTTCGACATCGTTGAGGGCCTTCCACAAGGCAAAATGCTTGACATCGCAGAAGTTGGTCCTGTTGACCGTTACGATGTAAACCTGAAAGGTACCAACAGCTACGAAGACATCAAGGGTTCTGATGTAGTTATCGTTACTGCCGGTCTTCCCCGTAAACCGGGTATGAGCCGTGACGACCTGATCGAAGTTAACTCCAAGATCATGACCTCGGTTGCCGAAGGTATCAAAACCTATGCTCCTGACTCAATTATCATTGTTATTTCCAACCCGCTTGACGCAATGGTTACCCTTTGTCAGAAGATTACTGGCTTCCCTTACAACCGTGTTATCGGTCAGGCCGGTGTTCTTGATTCAGCCCGTTTTGCCAGCTTTATTGCCTGGGAGCTGGGTGTGTCAGTCAAAGACGTGACTGCCATGACCCTTGG
>JAQUCQ010000369.1 GCA_028686145.1 Desulfuromonadaceae bacterium
CAAACTGGATCAGATACTGGTTGACCTGGTCTAGATTTCCCCTGAGCATTTCACTGCGCACCGCCCAGACAAAGGGGATAGAAGCAAGACGTAAAAACGACCTGTTATTTTCTCCAATTACCTGCACAGCTCGCTGCGTCAGTTCGGCCCTGGTTTTTGAAACCGCCATATTCTTCCCGATATACATTCCGGCAACCGCCAGAATCAGAAACAGTATCACGTAGAAATACCAGTATTTAAGAATCATATTGGCCGGTGACTGTGTGGAAACTGGCATCTCGCTGCTTGACGGTGAGATGGGTGTACTTTTTTCGGTTTGCATACCTACCTCTACCTGGAAATTGGCCTTTTTTACCAGTTATTTATATATATAACGAGAAAAAATGCATGGGGGGCAAATGTTCCCGATTTCACTTCGAATTTTGAAAATAGACTAAACTTTGGACACAGCAGCTTTATTTCGCTGAGAGAACATCGGTTGTCAAAATCACACTCGTGCTTGGTTGGGTGACTGTGGCAAAATCCTCTGCAGTGACTATAAGCCGGAATTCCTTGAATGGTGTAGTACCGTTTAATTCTCCATTCAGATTCTTGTCCACCTTGAGCTGACCAAGATTAAACTTCTGGTTATCCCTGGTTTCGACCCATACAACATAGACGGACTTGGGCGGCACAAGGTTTTGTGGGGGAGCAAGGTTTTGCACCTTTAGTTCGACTTTGCTATTGTTGTTTGCATCTGTCGTAACTTTTGTTATTCCGCTGGCCGCAGGTACCACCGAAGACGATGGAATCGGGGTTTTAGCTGCACAACCAAAAAGCCCTACCGACAAGGTAATGCCCACTACAAAAATTATCGCTCTCATAATTGTTCCTCTCTAATGACGGGTTAGATCTCCATTAGCAGACTTCTGTCTGCATTCAATTCACTACTTAAGATCATAACAGATAAATCCGTCGTGACAATCATGGGGGATCATTTTTTCATGTCATACACCAGTTCGGCGATACGGCAGAAAGGATAATTACCCAAAAATTTGGGTATTATGTTGCAAATTGTCCCCGTTTCAGTAACATGGGGGTCTCAAAATGCAATCTATCAAATATCATATTAAGTGGAGCTTAAAAAAACCAACATGACTGATCTAAACTTCTTTGTATAAGTTTGGATTCAGGGAAATTGGTCTTTTTAAACGGGGGTTAATATGGCATTGAATAAAAGCTCGTATAACCAGTGACCAGTTCGGAGGCCGCAAAATTAGTGATCCCACACAGACCCTACACTGTTGGGCCAATCCAGTTATTGGAGAGTTACTAAATGCTCGAAACACATATTATAAGTACACAGCAGTTGAAAGTGTGTAGCGTCAAACGAATGATCTAAAAAACATTTCGGTCGTATTATAAGTGCGTTGACCCTTCGCAGTTTTAATCAAAAATACCCAGATTCATAAATGCCTTTTATTAGTCAAGGGTGGAACCATGTATTATAAATCTGTCAGTACGACTCTTACCGATCCATATCGAGCCGGGTGTGAAATAGGCGAATCATTAAAGGACACTTTACCGGAAGTGATTCTGCTGTTTGCTTCAATCATCTTCGAAGATGGTTTTGGAGCTTTTTTTGAGGGCCTCTATGATAGCCTGGAATCGAAAGATGTTATTGTATTTGGAGGCACTGGAGACGGTGTTTATGAAACATCCTTGACGGCTCACTATGGTGTATGTGCTCTGGGTATTTCTTCAAACGGTCATATCAGGTGGAGTGTCGCAACGGAACCAAGTGTTGGGTCTGATTCATACAACAGAGCCAAGCGTTGCGCCAATACCGCCCTTGAGCAGCTTGGAGAAAATGCCGAATGGGCATTCGTACTTGCTGACGGGCTCACCGCTGACGGCACAGGAGTCGTTGCGGGTGTAAGCGAAATTCTTTCATTTCCCTTCATTGGCGGAATGACCGGAGATGACAGAAAATTCACGCGCAGCAGGATATTGTACAATAACCGTGAAATTGAAGACGGAGTGGCCATCCTGCTCGCCACAAGTGGCATGCCTTTCATAACTAATTCAGCCAGTGGTTTTGTCCCAATTGGCACTCAGGGGATAGTTGAAGATTCACAAGGAAAGACAATTCAGCGAATCAGTGGTCAAACCTCACTGGCATTCATCAAGGAGCAGGTAGGCAAGTCTATTGCCGAGGCAGATCTTGGTATTCTTGCCCTGGCCACATATGTTGATGTGACATCGGAACGCTTTATTATGAGGGCATCGTTCCGCTTCGACATGCTGACTGGGGCCATTACTACCTTTGGCAGCATACCCACAGGCGCTACGATTCGTGTCAGTGGAGCCGGGCGGGAGCAACTACTACATGCGGTAAAAAATTGTGTAGAAAGCGTAATGCTCACTGGTTTCATTCCAGCAGCTGCCATTATAACCAGCTGTGCCGGCAGGAAATGGGAGCTGGACAGTTGTGGAGAAGAAGAGGTTCAGGCTATTCAGGATGCAATCGGTCATAATATCCCTCTGATTGGTTTCCCCTCGTTTGGGGAAATAGGACCTTTCTTAAAGGAAGACGGTACATATACTGAATCTTTCTTCCATAATGCCACCATAGCCATCTGTCTGTTGGGGGCATAACGTGAATTACAGATTGCTATCAATTATGGAAAATCCCCCGGAAGGGTTCCAGTACTCACCCAATCTCGCGCAACGAGATGTCAGACGTTGGCCGTTTGCGTTACTGGCATCGAGTCGTGAGGAAGCCGATAGAATACTCGCCCACTTTGGCTCATCACTTACCGGTATTATTGTTACCTTTGGCCCCAGGTACACCTGGCATCAATGTGCGCCGCTCCTTTTCCACCTTACCGTACCAAACGAACTCCAAGCAAATCTCGAACAGTTGCTACTTTCACATCTGTCTTTGCTCGATAACTGGCAGCAGGCCGAAAACCGTTCAATTGAGCAAACTCTGAAGTTCCAAAGAGCCCGTGAAGAGAGTTATCGCAGCAGGCAAGAGTTCGCATTGGTAAAAGAAAGCCTGATGGAGGAGTTGTCTATTCGGAGGCAGGTGGAAGAGACAGTAAGAGAGCGGGAGGCTCACTACCGGCTGCTGACTGAAAATGTCGATGACGTAGTTTGGAAAGCAGACAGGGACTACCGTCTAACATATATCAGCCCGGCTGATGAACGATTGCGTGGCTATAATGCTGAAGAGGTGATTGGCCGCCATGCTCTTGAATTATTTACCGAAGAAGCGATTGCTGAACTTACTGAAACGCTACGTCAAAGACAAGTCGCTGAACTGAGTGGGATAAGGACTGGGACCATAACCTTTGAGGCTCAGCAGCTCTGCAAAGACGGCAGTTGGGTATGGGTGGAAATAAATTCTACACCTGAGCGTGGAGTTGACGGCACTATTGTCGGTTATCACGGTATCTCCAGAGAAATCACCAAACGGAAATATACCGAAAATAAATTTCGGATGCTCTTCGATCTTTCTCCAATAGGTATGGCGATGGTGGACAACGAGACCGGCG
>JAQUCQ010000370.1 GCA_028686145.1 Desulfuromonadaceae bacterium
AAATGCAACGAAGTCGCGTTTTAGTTCAGTTGAGATGCCATTGTCAAAACTTAAGGTCAGTGTAGCAAAAGTATTAAAAGACGAAGGTTATATCTCTGACTACTCAATCAACGAGGAAGGTCCTCAGGGGACACTGAAGCTTGACCTGAAATACGGGGGACAGAATGAATGTGTCATTACCGGTATTAGACGTGTAAGCAAACCGGGTCATAGACAGTACAAAACGAGTAATAAAATCCCCAAAGTAATGAGCGGTCTTGGCGTGGCAATTTTGACGACGTCAAAAGGAGTCGTTACCGATAAAGAAGCGCGGTTGCAGAATATCGGTGGCGAATTACTTTGTGAAGTATGGTAAATTGCTTTAGTTTTGTTGTTATAAGGAGAAGCTAATGTCCAGAATAGGTAAACAACCGATTCCAATTCCAACCGGAATTAAAGTCGAAATACAGGGAACTCATGTTACCGTGTTGGGTGGAAAAGGCACTCTTGAGCGTGATATTCGTCCTGAGATTGATGTCAATGAGCAGGATAATATGTTAATTTGTACACCTAAAGGCACCAGTAAAAAGGTTATGGCCCTATGGGGTATGACCCGATCACTCATTAATAATATGATTGTTGGCGTTCATCAGGGGTTCGCAAAAAAACTCATGGTTGAAGGCGTCGGATATAGAGCAAATATCAATGCTCAAACATTGACATTGAATGTCGGCTACTCCAATGGCGTTGATTTTATTTTGCCAGAGGGGATAACCGCTACAGTTGATAAGGATAATTCCATAAACATCCAGGGCATTGATAAAGAGCTTGTTGGGCTAACCGCAGCTCAAATCAGAGATATCCGAAAACCTGAACCCTACAAGGGAAAAGGCATTCGCTATTTTGATGAGCATATTGTCAGAAAAGTCGGCAAGGCCGGCGGCAAGAAATAAAATCCAACAACTAAAGTGTCCTATTATGGCTAAAACTAATCCGAAAGTTACAGCAAGAAAAAAACGGGTCCAACGTATTCGAAAAACGATTTTTGGGACCACTGAGCGCCCAAGAATGAGTGTTTACCGAAGCAATCGACATATTTACGCCCAGATAATTGATGACGTGCAGCATAAAACTTTGGTGGCGATGTCTACTGATGATAAATCTTTTGTAGTCGATGATGCTACGAACAAATGTGCACAGGCTCGCAAAGTTGGCGTTCTTATCGCGGAAAAGGCAAAGTCGGCCGGTATACAAAAAATCGTTTTTGACCGCGGCGGTTATCTTTACCACGGTAGAATCAAGGCTCTTTCAGACGGTGCCCGCGAAGGCGGCCTACAATTTTAAAATGATGATCGTATTTTATAGATCAAATATATCAACGGGGGTGTTTCTTGGCTGAATTTAAGAGAGCTAAAGAAGGGATTCAGGAAGAGCTCATCGAAAAAATAGTCTTCATTAATCGTGTCGCTAAAGTAGTTAAAGGTGGTAGACGTTTCAGTTTTAGCGCGATAGTTGTTGTTGGAGACGGAAATGGCAAGGTTGGCTATGGCCTTGGCAAGGCAAACCAGGTTCCTGAAGCGATTCGCAAAGGGGTAGAGCAGGCTCGTAAGGATATGCAGCTTGTTTCTTTGACAGCCGTATCGATACCTCACGACATCACCGGCAAGTTCAAATCCGGTAGCGTTATGCTCAAACCTGCTTCCGACGGCACCGGCGTTATTGCTGGCGGAGCCGTTCGGGCGGTGCTTGAAGCTGCTGGAGTCCAGAATATTTTAACGAAATGTCTTGGTTCGAATAATCCGCATAATCTTGTTAAAGCTACTATGGATGGCCTGCGAAGATTACGGACAGCTGAACAAATTGCTAGACTGCGAAATATTACAATTGACGATATGGTTGCTTAACGGCTGGCCAATAGGATGCGATTATGAACGAGACGATTACATTTACCCAAGTCAAAAGCGGTATTGGGAGTCCTGAGGCAATTAGGGCCACCCTTGTCGGTTTGGGATTGACGAAAATGTACAAGACTGTTACCAGGAAAAACACTCCTGAGTTACGCGGCATGTTGCATAAGGTTCAACACCTTGTCAAAGTGGAGGATTAATCTGTGTTAAAATTAAATACGCTTACTCCGAGCGCAGGTGCACGAAAAGCAAAAAAACGCGTAGGGCGTGGGCCAGGCAGCGGTAGCGGCAAAACTGCCGCTCGCGGGCATAAGGGAGCTCGAGCTCGCTCTGGCTACAGCGCAAGTCCCGGTTTCGAGGGGGGGCAGATGCCGTTGCATCGTCGTTTGCCCAAAAGAGGATTTACCAATATTTTTAAAAAAGTTTATACTCTTATTTCTCTTGAAGATTTGAATCGTTTTGAAGCTGGCTCTGTCGTCGATGTGCAAGCATTGGTGAATGCTGGCCTTGTTAAAAATGACGGTTTTGTTAAAATTTTAGCCAATGGTGAAGTAACAAAGCCCTTGACGGTTAAAGTTGACAAGATCAGTCAAGGCGCGAAGGAAAGGATTGTCACCGCCGGCGGCACAGTTGAGGAGTAATGCATGAGCGGTTTAGTGAGTGCTGCCAGTATCCCTGAGTTACGCAAGAGAGTGATTTTCACTCTCTTGATGCTTTTAGTCTATCGAATGGGGGTACAAATACCTACACCGGGCATTAATGGGGAAGCATTAGCGGCTTTTTTTGAGAAAAACGCCAGTACGCTCTTTGGCATGTTCAATATGTTTTCCGGTGGCGCACTCGAACATTTCTCTATTTTTGCGCTCGGCATCATGCCGTACATCTCCGCCTCGATCATTATCCAGTTGCTGACTGTTGTTGTGCCCCAGCTTGAATCGCTCTCAAAAGAAGGGGAGGCTGGGCGTCGGAAAATAACCCAATATACACGGTATGGCACGGTTGTGCTCTCCGTTGTGCAGGGATTTTTTATTGCGTCTGGTCTAGAGGGCATGACTAGCCCCAATAGCATTGCTATTGTTATTGATCCTGGCCTGCAATTTAAGCTCATGACCGTCCTGACGCTGACTTCTGGTACTGCATTTATTATGTGGCTTGGGGAGCAAATGACCGAGCGTGGCATTGGCAACGGTATTTCGCTTATTATTTTTTCTGGAATTGTTGCGCGAATGCCGTCGGCTGTTGGCAACACTGTCGAACTTATTAAATCTGGAGAATTATCTTTAATTTTTGTTCCAGTCATCATAACAATGATGTTTTTTATTGTCGCTTTTATTATTTTTATTGAAACTTCACAGCGAAGAATACCTATACAATATGCCAAAAGGGTAGTTGGGCGCAGAGTGTATGGTGGACAAGCTTCTCATTTGCCGCTGAAAATTAATGTTTCGGGAGTTATTCCGCCAATATTTGCCTCATCAATCATGATGTTTCCTGCTACCATTGGATCATTCATCAAAATTGATTGGGTTCAACAAATTTCCGCTGCATTCTCACCGGGAACGATCTATTATTATGCAATGTACATTGGCATGATAGTGTTCTTTTGTTTTTTTTATGCCGCAGTTTCTTTTAAGG
>JAQUCQ010000371.1 GCA_028686145.1 Desulfuromonadaceae bacterium
GGTGACCAGCTACAGGAAAGAAGCGAGAAAAGTGAAGAGGAGCTTGCCGGTCTGCGCCTGGATACATTGAAAATAACTGCCGGACTCGGGTATTTTGTTGCCGGAGTTCCCGCTCCGGTTCTATGGGGTGCGTTGACGGCACTCGCAGCGCTTGTGCCGGTTGTCGGCACCGCCATTATCTGGGTACCCCTTGCAGCCATTATCGCTTTCAACGGTGCCTATCTCAATGCACTGCTCCTGATGCTCTGGTGTATAATCTTTGTGGGCCTTGCCGATAACGCAATTCGCCCACTGGCCATTGGCGCAACAAGTAATATTCCTGTCCCGGCAATTGTTCTTGGAGCGATCAGCGGAGTATTTGCAATGGGAATTCTTGGCCTGATTCTGGGTCCTGTTCTCTTTGCAATTCTTTTCACCGTTTGGCGGGACGTAACTGGTGGTGAACCGTCAAGAGCATCTGACAGGAACCACACAGAAGAGGCGTCTTGATACGGACAGGCCACCAGACGAAAACCAATTAGACTTCACACAGGCTCTCTATTCCGGATACGGGGGCTTTTTCATTGTTTTGCATATGGCAGAAATGCTATTTTAGCAGTTTGAATACGAGCAATAAAGACTTGGAATGAGACAACGAATCTATGATTATTTTTCCAAACGGAATACAGGCAGAGGCGGTTATTTTTGATTTTGACGGAGTTATCGTTGATACGGAACCTCTTCACTATGCCGCATTTCAATTCACATTAGAGCCATTCGGGCTGCATTTCAGCTGGCAGGAATATATTGAAACTTACATCGGTTTTGATGACAGGGATGCGTTCAAACACGCCTTTTTCCTGACGGGGACAACACTCAGCCACGACCAATTACACCGGCTGATCGAACAAAAAGCCGCCTTCTTCGAGAAAGTTATCATGTCAGGTGTATCCCCGTATCCGGGAGTATTGGATCTGATTTTTTATCTACACGCGCACAAGTATCCTTTGGCTATATGCAGTGGTGCTCTCAGGTCTGACATCGACCCAATTCTGGCCATGCTCGGCATCTCGGACATTTTTGACATTATCGTAACCGCCGATGACGTTGCAGCAAGCAAGCCCGACCCTGAATGCTATCAACTTGCATTCCAACGACTGCAAGCGGTTCATCAATACAGCTTTTCAATAGAAGCAACCATTGCCATAGAAGACACACCTGCCGGAATATCCGCCGCCAAGGCCGCCGGATTAATGGTTTGTGCCGTTACCAACAGCTACCCTGCGGACAGGCTCAGTCAAGCCACATTTGTTACAGACTCGCTCGCGACACTTATATAAATCATATGCTGACAGATTGATTTTCAATTACACACCAGGATTTTTAAAACTTCGCCTTCGCAACCTTGACCGAAGCTGCTATTCCTGCTAATAGATACGTTTCTTTGCTGCACCAATACTCTCACACTCCTCGTCCGGAGGTACATACGTGACATTTCAAGATCTTATCCTGTCCCTGCAGGGCTATTGGGCCAAACAAGGCTGCATCATCCAGCAACCATATGACACGGAAAAAGGTGCCGGCACATTCAATCCAGCCACTTTTCTGCGCGTGCTCGGCCCCGAACCATGGAACGTAGCCTACGTGGAACCATCCCGCCGGCCAACTGACGGCCGTTACGGAGAAAACCCAAACCGGCTGCAGCACTACTATCAATTCCAGGTCATCATGAAACCTTCGCCGCTCAATATCCTTGACCTGTACCTGGATTCGCTCCGTTCTTTCGGGCTTGATCCTGCCAAGCATGATATCCGTTTTGTTGAAGACGACTGGGAATCACCGACTCTGGGCGCCTGGGGGCTTGGATGGGAGGTGTGGCTGGATGGAATGGAGATTACTCAGTTCACCTACTTCCAGCAGGCGGGCGGAATTGACCTGAGACCGATACCATCGGAAATCACTTACGGCTGTGAACGCATTGCCATGTACTTGCAGGGAGTAGACAATGTTTATGACCTTGAGTGGGTTAAAGGCATAAAATACGGGGACATCCACCATGAAAGCGAGGTCGAATTCTCGCGCCACAACTTTGAAGAAGCCGATGTCGGCATGCTGCTGCAGCTCTTTTCCATGTACGAGAAGGAATGCCTGCGCCTGGTAGAAAAAGAACTGGTACTGCCTGCATACGATTACGTCATGAAGTGTTCCCACACATTCAACCTGCTTGATGCCCGCGGGGCAATTTCCGTCACCGAGCGTGCTTCCTATATCGGCCGCGTGCGGGGAGTGGCCCGCGCTTGCGCCGAGGGCTATCTGCGGATGCGCGAACGCTTGGGCTTCCCACTGCTGAAAGGAGGTGTCGCCTGATGAGTGCCAAAGAACTGTTCCTTGAAATCGGCTGCGAAGAAATCCCGGCCGGATTTATACCGCGAGCCACTGCGGAGATGAAAGCGATAATCACTAAAGAACTTGCTGTTGCACGCCTCTCCTTCAGCGAGATCAAAACATTGGCCACGCCGCGCCGCCTCGTATTGGTCGTAAAAGGTATTCCGGCAGTACAACCAGATGCCGAGATCACCGCAACCGGTCCATCGATAAAAGCAGCCTATGACCCCTCCGGCAAACCGACCAAGGCAGCCGAAGGCTTTGCCCGTGGACAGGGAGTTGATGTTTCAGCCCTGCAGACTATTACTACCGACAAGGGTGAGTACCTGTTTGTCAGCAAGCACGAATCCGGGCGTCCGACGTATGAACTGCTGACAGAAATACTGCCGGCATTGGTCGCAAACATCCCTTTTAAAAAATCAATGCGCTGGGGAGACGGAGACGTGCGGTTCGCCCGGCCGATTCACTGGATCGTGGCGCTGTTCGACGGCACAGTCGTTCCATTTTCCTACGGTACAATTGAGAGCGGAAAGACCTCCCGTGGGCACCGTTTTATGGCCAACACCCCCTTCCCGGTAAGCGATTTTGCCGGGTATCTGGACGAATGTGAGCGGCATTTTGTCATTCCGGACCCTGAAAAACGTAAGGAGATCATCCGGCGGGAAACGCACCGGGTCGCCATAGCAGCCGGCGGGCACCTGTTACCCGATGAAGAATTGCTCGAGCAGGTTGCCTATCTGGTCGAATATCCAAGCGCCGTCCATGGTACCTTCTCCCCAGAGTTCCTTAAGGTTCCTAAAGAGGTGCTGATCACCTCGATGCGCAGCCACCAACGTTATTTTTCGATTGTTGATGCCAATGGCGGCTTGCTGCCCGGCTTTATTACCATCAATAACACCCTCACCGAAGACCCCTCGGTCGTTATCAAGGGGAACGAGCGTGTTCTGCGCGCCCGCTTATCAGATGCACGTTTTTTCTTTGAGGAGGATCAAAAAGTCCGCCTGGACGATCGGGTTGAATCGCTCAAAAGAGTTGTCTACCAACAGAAACTGGGCACATCCTATGAAAAGATGGCGCGCTTCAGAGCATTGGCAGAGGGACTAGCCGGCCAGATAAATCCGGCCGTAAAAGTGCAGACCTCCCGCGCTGCCTGGCT
>JAQUCQ010000372.1 GCA_028686145.1 Desulfuromonadaceae bacterium
TTTTCTTATGCTGGGCGCAGTAATGGTATTCGCAATGCACGCCGGTTTTGCTTTTTTGGAAGTCGGCTCGGTGCGAAAGAAAAATCAGGTAAATGCACTTGTAAAAATACTCACCGATTGGTCGATTTCTACGATCGTGTATTTTTTAATCGGCTTTCCGATCGCCTATGGGATATCTTTTTTAAAGCCTGCAGGAGAACTGCTCGGCACAACCCAAGGCTACGACCTGGTTCACTTTTTCTTCCTGCTCTGTTTTGCCGCATGTATTCCCGCCATAATTTCCGGCGGCGTTGCAGAACGGGCAAAGTTCTGGCCACAGGTTACCGCCGGTGCCATCTTCGCCGGAATTTCCTACCCAATCTTTGAATCGTTGATATGGGGGCAGAACTCCGGCTATATACAGTCGCTCTTCAAGTCAATCGGTGGTGCTGAATTTCATGACTATGCCGGTTCAGTGGTCGTCCATTCCATCGGCGGCTGGATCGCACTACCGGCAATCATCATCCTCGGTCCGCGCATAGGGCGCTATGTTCGCGGCAAATCCCACCCTATCATGGTCAGCAACATCCCTTTTCTGGCACTCGGGTCATGGGTCCTGGCAATTGGCTGGTTCGGCTTTAATGTCATGAGCGCCGGCAATCTGGAAAAAATATCCGGACTGGTGGCGGTCAACTCCCTGATGGCAATGGTTGGAGGAGTTCTTGCTGCTCTGGTGGCCGGCAAAAACGACCCCGGTTTTATCCACAATGGCGCCCTGGCCGGCCTGATCGCGGTCTGTGCCGGCAGCGACATCATGCATCCGTTGGGAGCCTTTTTGGTCGGATGCATCGCCTCAATCATTTTTGTGTACGGCTTCCACTATGAACAGGAAAAGCTAAAAATTGACGACGTTCTCGGAGTATGGCCTCTACACGGCATAATCGGCACTTGGGGAGGGATTGCCGCCGGCATTTTCGGGCAGAAGTTTTTGGGAGGAATCGGGGGGGTCAGTTTTGTTTCCCAGCTGAGCGGGAGCCTTCTCGCGGTTCTCTTTGCCATGGCCAGCAGTTTTGCGGTATATGGCGTACTCCACAAAACCGTCGGAATCCGCCTGAGCCAGGATGATGAATTTGCCGGCGCCGACCTCTCCATCCACAATATAGAGGCCTACCCGGAGGACAGCATTCGATAGAATCACGGATCATCGTTTTGAGTATACAAGAAGCAGCTTATCCTGAACTTTCGGGTATAGAGAATTGCTTCTTGCGTTTTTTTTCAAGGCAATATTTGTAACCGTGCGCGGCTCAGTTTCCCCTGTTTAATCCGCACGACGTAACGATTGCTAACATACTGACATTCCGTTTCTTTCGTTGACAACGACGCCGAGAGGTGCTACTTAGGAGGCATTTTACCTGCAGACTCTATCTGCTCTCCGTGCGCCGTCAGCAGGGTCGCCGGCCAAAAGAGGTCAATTAACGTGATATTATTGAGATTATGCCGCTACACCCTACTACAGCTTCTGGTAATCCTTGTCATAATTTCATCTCTGCTTGCGCCTCCCGCCTATTGCCAGGAAACAGAGGATTCTCAGGTTTTTATTGCCGGATTTAATGCCTACCAGCAGAAGGATTACGCAACCTCGATCGAAAAGCTGAACGAAGTGTTGAAAAAGTACCCGGACACACCGCTTAAGGATATGACGCTCTTCTGGCTTTCTCGCTCCTATTATAAAGTTGGCAACCAGCAGGAGGCTGCCCGCTATCTTTCCCAGCTATCCAAAGAATACCCGGACAGTCCGCTTAAAAATACCGTGGAGGACGAACTTCTCTCACTGATGGCACGCTATGATAAAGGCGAAAAGCTGCCGACCGGTCCGCTTGCCGCTAAACAGGCTGACCTCGTGGCTGCCCGGAATGAAAATGCCGAAAAAATGCGGCTGGCCGCAGTACAAGCTGAAAAAGCGGAACAGGCGGCAGCAGCAGCCGAATCAGCACGCACTGCAGCACTCAAAAAGGCTGATGAAATAGCCGTTGCACAACAGAAAGAAACAGCTCGCGCAGCTGCAGCAAAAGCAGAACAAGAGAAGATTGCGGCCGCTAAAAACGAAGAAGCGCTGCGACTTTCCGCTAAAGCAAAAGAGACATTGCAATCCGAAGCGGCAGCAGAAACGGCCCGTATCGCCGCACAAAAAGCCGAAGCACTGCGCCTTGCCCGGATACAGGCTGAAAAAACACGTGCCGAACAGGCTGAGGCCAAATTGGCGCACATGAATGCGCAGAAGGCGGAAAACGAGCGCAAAGCGGCAGCAGAAAAAGCCGAACACGAACGGATTGCCCTTGCCAAGACAGAAGAAGCCAAGCGCGCAGCCGCTGCTGCTGAATCTACGCGCCTTGCCGCTCTCAAGGCCGAAAAAGCCCGCCTGGCAGAACAGAAACTTACTGAAGAAAAGGTCAAAGCTGAACAATCAGCATATCGTGAGAAGGCAATTGCCCAGTATAAGACCATCATTGATAAATTCCCTACCTCCGCTGCCGCAGTCACTGCTGCAGCAAAACTCCGTGAACTGGGCGTTGCTGTCGTATTACCTCCTCAGGAAGCCACAGCACCCATACAAGAGAATTCCCAGATATTGCATCTTGAAGTTGCGCAGTTTGCCGGTTTTGAATTCAATATTCCCTCTCATCCGGATGCCTTCACCGTTGGCAGACCAGTTTCCGTTCCATTTGAAGTCACTAACCGCGGCAACGGTACCGACTCATTTTATCTGGAATCGGCGTTTCCTGCTGATTTCAAAACCCGTTTTGCCGCTGCCTCTGCTCCTGGAGATGCAATCAGCCACACACCTCCTCTCGCACCGGGCGAAACGTTCAAAGGTATCATCGACCTTGTCATCCCACCTGCCAGCATTGATGGCCTGCGCATTTCGTACCCGGTCAAAGCCGCTTCACGCCTGATGCCTGAAGCCAGCCAATCAAGGGAAGTTCGGCTGATTGCCTCAGCACCGCTCCTTCGTGCCGTCATGCGCACGGATAGAACCAAACCTCTCCCGGGTGACAAACTCGTGTATCATATAGCAATTCTCAACGTCGGCTCAACCGCCGCCGAGGATGTGAATTTCCACCTTAATTTCCCGCCCCAATTCGACCCGGTTGACTACGCCGCGTCCGGATTCAAGCAGGAGATGAAATCTGCCCTGATACTTGACGGATTGCGGATTAAATCCGGAGAGAGCCGGGAGCTTACGGTAACCTTTCAGCTGAAGGACGACTCCTTGTCCGGGCAGGAACTGGCTATCCGTGCCGAGTTGATTGACAAGCCACTAAATACCACCGCGTCCTTTATTTCAAACATGGCCACTGTTGAGACACAGCGCGGCATTTCCGTTCGCGCCGGCTATAACAATTTGATAGCGATTCCCGGCCAAACTCCTCATCGAAACCGTTCTCCTGCAGACGGGAAAACATACCACCGGTTTCCAGAGCGATAACACAGGTGGCATCATGGTCAACGAGTTCCACATTCTCTACATTATTCGGAAT
>JAQUCQ010000373.1 GCA_028686145.1 Desulfuromonadaceae bacterium
CTCAAGCAGTCCAACGACCCTGCTGTTACTGTTCTTGAGCCAGGTGAGTTTGGGGCTGTACGTGAAACCAACATTGAATATGACAAGGATCTGTCCACACTGACAGGCCACTGGGGTATGCTGGTTGCAGGATACCCCGACAGGCCGCAGGGGCAGGAAATGTTTTCGGATACAAAGGCTTTTTATAGACTTGCACATGTGGAAAAAATCAAGGCCGCAGATATTATACATTTTCACTGGATCACGGGATTTTTTGACTATTCGCAAGACGTTAGCTTGCTGAAGGGGAAAAAAATCGTCTGGACCATTCACGATATGAACCCGTTTACCGGTGGGTGCCATTATGCTGGCGATTGTAGTAAGTACCGCTTCAAATGCGGTACCTGTCCACAACTGGGATCACTTATTGATGATGACCTCTCAAGACACGTGTGGGAGCAAAAATGGAAGGCGTACCGAGAACTGGATATAACAGTAGTTACCCCCAGCAGATGGATGGCCGATACAGCTGCTAACAGTTCATTATTTAGTGATATTCCTATAAGGGTAATACCAAATGGGGTGCCTGTTGACTTGTATCGTCCTGTTCCTACGGCCGACATCAGAATTAAATTGAATATCCCCGAAAATGCTAAAATTATACTCTTTGGCGCTGACCATCTTACGAGTAACCGAAAAGGTTTTGTTTTTCTTTTAGAAGCATTGAGCAGCTATCGCCCATCACTGCAAGATTGTCCAATATACCTTGCTATATTTGGAAAGCTTGGATCCGGCTTTACAATCTCTACGGTGTTTCCAGTGCTTAATTTCGGCTCGCTTGACAATGAAGAGGATATTGCGGCTCTGTACAGTTTGGCTGACGTGTTTGTACTACCCTCGCTTGAAGACAATCTCCCCAATACTGTTCTTGAAGCTATGGCGTGTGGCACCCCGGTGGTTGCCTTTAATACCGGCGGGATTCCTGACATGATTTCCCACAAGTTTAACGGCTTTTTAGCAACCCCAAGAGATGCGGCGTCTCTTGCCGAGGGAATAGATTGGTGCCTGTTTGGAACCTCTAGCAGAGAGATTTCTCAGGTCTGTCGTAACTGGGTGCTTGACCGGTATTCGTGTGCTATTCAAAGTGCCGCCTACGAGGCTCTCTACAATGAGTTGCGCACTTCAACTTCAACTAGTGCAATACCACAGAATAATAAGGTTATAACCGTAGCCACAAGTATTGCACCAAAAGAGATTAAAAAACAGCAAGCAGCCATAGCAACATGGCTTCGTCTTGGATTGCGGATTTTGTCTCTCAACAATATTGATGAAATTTCGGTTTTAAAATTACATTTTCCCGATGTGATTTTTTTCCCCGTAGTACGAAATGCAAAGGAATTTGTCGGCAAGCCACTGGTGCTTTTTGATGATGTGCTAAACGTCCTGCGTAATTCAGATTCGGATGTATGTGGCATTATCAATTCTGACATACATCTTAGAGCTGACGAACAGTTCCCGGCGTTTGTTGCACATGAGGCACGTGGCTGTTTTATATATGGCTCACGTGTTGATATTACTTCTCTTGATAAGAGCACTGGAACCATCCTTAATACGGGTTTTGATTTCTTTTTCTTTGATCCAAAGGTTATCAGCTTGTACCCACCGACCTGTTTTGCGCTTGGTGCAACATGGTGGGATTACTGGGCTGTTATTGTCCCTTTACTCTGTCATTATCCTGTTAAAAAACTTGTTTCTCCTGTGGCATTTCACGTTATACATCCATGGAATTGGTCTTCTGCGGAATGGCATTATCTAGGTGCTCAGTTTTCAAAGTATCTCAGTGAATTTGGATTTGTTTTTTCTTTGACAAACCTCCAAATGTCTGTTTTTTCGTTCTTGGACGACATTGACTACATATCACCCAAATTAACGTATGGACCAACTGAGTCTCAGTATAATGAACCTGATAACCAGTATCTCGTTTCTGCTCTGGTTTCTACCTACAATGCTGAAAAGTTTTTAAGGGGCTGCCTCCAGAATCTCCTTGATCAAACTCTGTATAATCAGGGGAAACTGGAAATTATTATTATTAACAGCGGTTCGCAGCAAAATGAAGGGGCAATAGCCCGCGAATTTATGGCCGTTAATCCTCATATAAAATATTTGCGAACAGAGCGTGAAACGCTATATTCCGCTTGGAACCGGGGCGTTGCGCAAGCAAGGGGCAAATACCTTACCCATGCGAATACCGATGACCGGCACCGGGCTGATGCATTTGAAATAATGGCCAGCACTCTTGACCAGAACGATGTAGCACTGGTGTATTGCGATGCCTTAATAACCCGCCAGCCTAACGAAACCTTCGATAAGAATTCAGCCACACATTATTGGCTGCTTCCTGATTTTAATATCAGGCAAGCTTTGCTTGATTGCCCCTTTGGCTGCCAAGTCATGTGGCGGGCATCGGCTCATGAGGCTGTAGGCATGTTTGACGGCAGTTACAAGCGTGCTGGCGATTACGAGTTTTTCCTGCGCCTATCCCTGCAGCTAGGGGCGTTACATCTTCCGGAAGTGTTGACGCTGTATCATGAATCAATGAGTAACCTTTCTTATGAATCGCCAGAAGAGGTGCTTTTGGAGGTCAACAGTTTTATAGGTATATACCGTAGAAAAACTCCTCTGGAGGCAATCTACCCGTTCCTTCGGGTGGACATGTCGACTACAGCAAGAGTTGCCGCACAGATGGATTTTGCCAACCATCTGATGGGGTCTGGTGGAGTTTTGTATAGGGATTTCTATTTGGCGATAGAACTATATATAGAACTTCTTGAAAAGTTTTCTAAAGATCCGGATTTGATTGGCAATTTAGCCATTGCCTATATTTGTAGCGGCAATCTTGACAATTCTATTTCCTTGCTTGTTGCGAACCCATCATTATCACCTCGACTTGCATATTATTTGACTTTTCTCAAACAGGGCAAATTACCGCAAATTTCACTTGTAACTCCCCAGCACCCTGGACTTGCTGCAATGCAGCTATTCAAATCTAATATGGAGACAAGGGTTCCGCGTCTCAATCAGAATCTTAGTTCACATAAATCCTGCAAGGAATTTGAACCTCAAGAAACAATAAAAAGCAGCAAGTCTATTGGAAAAATCCATGTTCTCTATGATATTTCAGTGCTGGGTTTAGGTGAGCTTTATGAATCAGCGCGAACCGGTATATATAGAGTTGTAGAACATGTTGTACAAGGTTTAGTGGCTTCCCCTGATATACAGCTTTCGTTCTGTGCAACCCAAAGCACTACTGAACAATCACCGGAGACAATCATCGGATGCCGACAGTATCTTGCAAAAGAAATACAATTCCAGCATATCCCATTCTTTGAATCCGGATTTCCGGTAGTAGATATATTCCATTCACCCTTTCATGCCATTCCCAACGGAATTGAGGCCCCAGTCCGATTCCTGACAGTCTATGACCTGATTCCAATAATGTTCCCCCAGTTTATTCCTCGCAAT
>JAQUCQ010000374.1 GCA_028686145.1 Desulfuromonadaceae bacterium
ACAAGGAACTTGAAGGGTGGAAAGTGGCGCAGCCTCGGGACGGTACGATTAGTGAACGATGGTGGGAGCTGTATAATGACCATGATTTGAACGTTCTTGAAGGACGGGTTGCGATATCAAATCTCAACATTGCTTCAGCTGAGGCCCAGTTTCGACAGGCGCGCTCACTGGTACAAGCTGCCAAAGCTGGCTATTTCCCGTCACTCTCGATCGGCGCTTCGGCAACTCGATCAAAAAGTTCCGGAAATCTTGGTGCCGTAAGTGGTGCCGGGCATACCATTTCAAATTTTCAACTTCCTGTGGATGCAGCATGGGAGCTTGATATTTGGGGTAGGATACGTCGTGGCGTTGAAGCAAGTGAAGCCGGTGCCCAGGCAAGTGCTGCAGATCTGGCAGCAGCGACCCTGAGTGCCCAGGCGGAATTGGCCGTCGACTATTTTCAGTTGAGAATACTGGACAGCGTGAGACAATTGCTTGACGATACGACAGCCGTGTACCGCAAATCCCTTGAAGTGGTGAAATATCGTTATGCTGCCGGAGTAGCGGCAAAATCTGATGTGCTTCAGGCCGAGGCGCAGCTCAAAAGCACTGAAGCTCAGATGATTGATCTTGGTGTGCAGCGTGCGCAACTGGAACACGCCATTGCTCTGTTAATCGGCAAACCGCCTGCAACCTTTTCTCTTCCTCCGGAGCCTATGGTATTCGCCATCCCACTCATCCCGGCGGGGTTGCCTTCGGAGCTTCTCGAACGGCGCCCCGACATCGCCTCATCTGAGAGAAGGATGGCAGCAGCTAATGCTCAGATCGGAATTGCCACGTCCGCTTATTTCCCGACCATCAAGCTGTCTGCTGCAGCTGGTTTTGAAGCATCGAGTCTTGCCTCGTGGTTCGTCTGGCCGAGCCGTTTCTGGTCGGTTGGCCCGGCTGTTTCTGCTGCCCTGTTCGATGGCGGAGTGCGTGCGGCCCAGTCCGACCAGGCAAGAGCAGCCTATGATGCCGCAGTTGCCTCATACCGTGAGACGGTGTTGACAGGTTTTCAGGAAATTGAGGATAATCTGGCGGCGCTTCGCATCCTGGAAGATGAATCACAGGTCCAGAAGCAGGCGGTGCAAGCAGCAGAACAGGTCGTAACTATTACCGCGAACCAGTACCAGGCCGGAACCGTGGCCTATCTCAACGTGCTTGTCGCCCAATCGGTTGCTCTGGAGAATGAACGGACCGCTCTGGGGCTTACCGGCCGAAGGCTTGTTGCCAGTGTCTTGCTGGTTAAGGCATTAGGTGGCGGTTGGCTCTCAAAATGACGATCTTATCATTTGATCAGTTGGGGTATATAGCTTTGGGTGGGGGATTCACGGCAGTTTGTTTTTGTTGCAGTGATTCGGTTAGTTAGAATCTGGTTGGGGATGTGATGATTTTACTACAAAACGTCCAAAGTCAGCGTCAGATTTCAGGATGTGCGTAGTTAGCCAATTGTTGAGGAATTGTAGCACTTCAAGGGACAGATTTGTCTTTTGTTTGAGAAGATCTTTCTGAAACTCATTGATTTTTTGACAAAACAATTCATGCTCATCGCGATGCTGCGATAAATGGGGGTATTTATTTTCTTTCATCCAATGCTCTTCGGCAGCGAAGTGATATATCGTATAATAGACAAGTTCATCCAGAACTTCCGCAATCCCATCGTGTGTTGCTCCTTGAGTGAGAATGTCATAAGTCAAGTTCAACAAAGCAACCAAGTGCCTGTGATGCTCATCAAGTTCGTTAATTCCCAGATCAAAAGTATCATCCCAATTAATATATGACATGACATTCTCTCCATCACTCGGCTCAGCTTATGAACGGTTATGATTAAGAGAATAATATCATTTATAAACATTAAAATAAATATTTTTATGTAAAAAATAAAATTAAAAATTATTTTGTTTTAGGGTGGGCTGGATAGGTATGAGTAAAAAAAGCACCTACAATAAAATACTGTAGGTGCTTTTTATTGGTACGCCCGACAGGATTCGAACCTGTGACCTACGGCTTAGAAGGCCGTTGCTCTATCCAGCTGAGCTACGAGCGCATAACTGCAAGCGTTACGGTATGTTGATTGTGTCATACCACATTTGAAACTTTATCTTTGCTGGTCATTATTGTCAAGATGTGTGGCTGTTTTTGAGGGACAACGCAACAACTTATAATACATGGTAAAGCAATCAGCTTTATGACTTATGGTACGCCCGGACCGATTCGAACGGCCGACACCCAGGTTCGAAGCCTGGTGCTCTATCCAGCTGAGCTACGGGCGCATACTTGAATCATAATCAAAACATGATATCATAACTTGTTTGAAAACTAAAATGATTTTGTGTGATTGACGTTGATTTCACAAATAGTTGATGTCTTTACATATTCATTTTTGGTATTACTCTTTAAACAAACTCAGATTCTGGGCTGTTTCATCCCATGGCCTCCGTTCAAGATGCCGTCGCCATAGAACAAGAACTTGCAGCTTGAAAATGAAAAAAATTTACATCAGGAGAGGGTTTATGGTAATAAACATCGTTTGCATCGATAAAATATTTTGAGTGCTGATGCTGGCAGGGAGTCAAGCTGGATGAAAATGCACAAATATTCAATTTCAAATTCTCTTTCCTCGTTAAATACCCATGCGGTCGGTGCCGATCCCTTGCCTGCGGAAAAAGTTCCCGGTAAAGTTCATCACCTTCCTCCCACGATATGGAAAAAAATGGTTGGTGATGCTCAGAGTCCACTGGATAAGGCTATTGAACGAACCCGTGATCTTTTTTTTCGCATTCAGTTGCCTGAGGGCTACTGGTGGGCAGAGCTGGAATCTAACGTAACAATTACGTCTGAATATATCATGTTGTTTCATTTTCTTGGCATGGTCGATAGACCGCGTGAACGGAAGATGGCACATTATATTTTGAGCAAACAGACAGAGGAGGGAGCTTGGTCGATCTGGTTTGGCGGCCCGGGAGAGCTGTCGGCAACGATTGAAGCATATTTTGCTTTAAAGTTGGCGGGGTATTCTGCTGACGACCCAGCCATGTGTAAGGCCCGTGACTTCATCCTTTCCAAGGGCGGAATACTTAAAGCGCGTGTATTTACAAAGATATTTCTGGCGTTGTTTGGCGAATTCTCTTGGTTGGGAGTGCCGTCAATGCCTATTGAGCTTATGCTGCTTCCGGAATGGGCATATTTTAATGTATATGAATTTTCCAGCTGGTCACGTGCGACGATTATTCCGCTTTCGATTGTAATGTCGGAAAAGCCGGTTCGAAAACTGCCTCCACGGTCCAGGGTGCAGGAACTCTTTGTACGTCCGCCCCGTGCAACAGATTATACATTTTCCCGCCAAGATGGAATCTTTAGCTGGAAGAATTTTTTTATTGGTGTAGATCACCTGCTTAAAATCTATGAGTCCTCTCCCATCCGTCCATTTAAGAAAAAATCCGTTGCTCATGCTGAACAGTGGGTTTTGGATCA
>JAQUCQ010000375.1 GCA_028686145.1 Desulfuromonadaceae bacterium
AAAAAGTACATCCATTGCTGCAGCAATCTCACAGAAAAATGATCCTTTCGGATTGATCGAGGCAGACCATCTCCGGTTGACCCAGCAATCATCTACCAGTCGGCTGATAAGTGCCTTATCGTCGATTATATCGCTGATACTTAACAACATTGGGTGATGCTTCTGGGTCGTATCTTTATGGCTGTTGAAGTGAACGTTTTCACCAAAAGTTTTGCGTACAACCTTGCGGTATTCGCTCCAGTTGTACCCGGAGGTCCAGAGATGCCGCTTCTCCGGTGAAACCATCCGTTTCATCAAGTGGCAAATCTCCAGGAAATCCGGATGTGCCAGCGGCTCCCCACCCATAATTCCGATGCCACCCGTAAAATCGTGCAGCGAATCAATGGCCTTTTCCACCTGCTCCAGTTTCATGAAATACGTATTCCGGTAATGCCCTACGAAGCGGGAGCAGTTGGTGCATTCATGTTCGCAGACGTTGGTAACTTCAATCTGGATTACCCTCTTATCCCTTATTGCTATCATAACTCACTCCTGTCCATGGGAATCAGCATATTTTGTGCCACAGGGAGAATTGCCTGATTAACTGCAGCACGGAAGCGTAAAGAAATATTATAATGTTAATAATGAGTTTGATAAAAGGGCTGGAAAAGCTCCAAAAGCAGTATTCATGAGGAAATCTGAGGCATGTAAATAATTTGCAATGGTTACCTAATTGACCTGAATAATTATGTTGCATTTGAATATTTACGCACAGATTTTACTAAAAGAGTGTTTCAGTATTATGCATGGTGCTACTTTGTTAACATCGTAAGATATCTATGCCTTCTTCTCTGCTCTCCTTCGTTTCCATCTTCAGACCTTCTTCTGGATACTTTCATGTTCTTTTTTGAGCGCACATGTTTAGACAAAATGTTTACAATATACTATTAATACAAGATATTTTTAATTTATGGTTTGGCATGTATTGTGGAGAAGAAAGCATAGTTTATTTTGCAATATGGTTTTATTGGTGCCAAGCGTAATGAAGGATATATTTAAAGCGTTTCTAAAGCAGCAGGAATGCGGTTGATCGGCGCAGCACTTCACGGTGCTAGCCAACCCAAATATAGCTTGAAAGGAGTAGAACATGAGAAAAGAAGGAGGCTATAAAATGGAAAAAAAACAGGCTTGGTTGTTTCCGGTGTTGTTTTTCATACTGTTTTTTTTGGTAGCAGTCGGTCTGTGCGGGTGTGGTGGAGGTGGTGGTAGTAACCCCTTGCCCGTACAAAAGACGCTCGAATCTATTGCGGTCCAACCGGCTGATAACAAGTTGGCTGTCGGTAAAACCCAGCAGTTTGGACTATACAATAATTATTCAGATGGCACACAGACTCAAATTCTGTCACCATTGACCTGGGAATCGGTCGACAAAAATATTGCCTCAATAGATTCAACGGGAATGGTGACTGCCGTCGGTCCTGGTGTAACAGACATTATAGCAACGTTGGATAACGTTAAGTACAAAGCTACATTAACGGTGCCTGATCCTGCACCCAAACTTGTTTCGATAGCAATTACCCCCTCTAGTCCGACGATAGCCATCAATACATCCCAACAGTTTACGGCCAGCGGTGCGTACTCGGATGGCACCTTTAAAAACCTGACATCTGGGGTAACCTGGAGTTCTTCCGATATGTCCAAAGCCACCATTGACGCTAATGGCAAGGCAACTGCCCTCGCAGGCGGCTCGACAAAAATTACCGCCACATTAAGCGGCATATCGGGCACAGCAACTCTGACGGTTTCTCCGGTTTCGGTCACACTTGTATCAATCACGGTCACACCGTCAAGTTCGACCGTTGCAGTCGGAACAACCCAGCAGTTCGTCGCTAAAGGGTCGTTTTCTGACAGCACGACCCAGGATCTGACATCTTCCGTAATCTGGAGTTCCTCAGCTGCTACATCAATTGTTACCATCGATCAGACCGGCAAGGCCAGCGCAGTTGGAGCCGGATCAACAACGATTACCGCCACATCAGGCGGCAAATCAGGCACAGCAACACTGACGGTTTCTCCGGTTTCGGTCACTCTTGTTTCAATCGCCGTCACTCCGTCAAGTCAGACTATTGCCGCCGGTTCGAGTCAGCAATTCACCGCCACAGGAACATTTTCGGATAATACGACCCAAGACCTGACCACACAGGTAAGCTGGAGTTCATCCGTTGACGCCATCGCCACAATCGGCCAGGATGATGGCAAGGCCTATGGTACTGCTGTTGGTACCACAGTGATTACAGCCTCGCTTGGTACTATATCCGGTGCACAGAGTCTGAATGTGATACAAGCTGCTACAACTGCAACTGGTATCTGGGAGGGTACGTACACAATATATGATGCTGTTAATAAAGCTGATATTGGCACCTACACGTTCAAGCTGGTTCTCAATCAAAATGAAAATGGTGTGACTGGTACCTCAGCATTGCGCTATAGCACCGAAGGACAGCTAGAAGCAGACGGACAATTTACTGAAGCGATTGTGACCGGTAATAAGATTAATTTTAAGTTCACATACAAAGATCCCAAAACCTCGCATATGATGGTGGATATCGGGACTGCTACAATCATTGACACTTCAATGACAGGAGATGTTATAGAAAACTACAACGGTGGCTATAATTGCAGTTACATTTTTAAACTGGAAAAACAGTAGCACTGATAATATAAATAAAATTTAAAAAGTGGCATAAGTTTTTCGTTCGGATGAAGCAGGCCGGGCACCTTCGCAAGGTACCCGGCCTGCTTCGTTATGTGTATTCCAGGTCACATCAATTCATAGAAGCTCGGGTAATAATATGTTTACATTGAGCAAGTGGGTTTAAAAGCACATTGTTGATAGTTAATGAACTGGTTCGTTATTCGGTGATATGCGTCACATTAATTAAAACGATACTGGACGATAGTATGATCAAAAGTAGAGCTGTTTCCGAAGAGGTAAACCCAGAGTAATCTGGGGGCACAAAGCTGCGGATCCTGAAATTATTCTAGGCATATATTCAGGATAGCCGGGTTGGCGAAGGAACAGGTTCCCTGTTAGTTATTTAACTACGGCGGACTGTCCTTTTTTTTTGCTCTGAAGCGTTGTCAAGAGCAATAAAAAAGGTGGTTAACTGCCGGATATTGTAAAGGAGCCAGTTTATGAAATGCCGTTCCCTCACCCAGCCAAGCAAGATAAGTACGTTATCTAACTCATCTTCTGTCAAAAAAACGCAGAAGAGCACTTTTGACTTGCTAATGATTCTTTTGTATACGGCTATCTTTAGTATAACAACGGCTACAATCAGCCAAGCACGGGATGTAACTCTGCAGTGGGATCCCAGTACGGATTCTTCCGTAACAGGTTATAAAATTGAGTACAATGCGGACTCTGCCACTGTCCCTTTTACCGGCACGGGAGCGGCCCAAGGCGCGTCTCCGTATGATGCCAAAAAGGTTACAACTGCCA
>JAQUCQ010000376.1 GCA_028686145.1 Desulfuromonadaceae bacterium
TCCTGCCTCTAGTACTTATCGTAGCGTATGTTGCGTCGGTAACTGATGGTAGTGAAAGTGCTAAGAAGGAACGTGCTGCATTCGAGGCTCAGATGATTCGTGCCGAAACCGGTTTAGGTGCCGAGGCGGCTGCGGAACACTGAAATCTAAGTATGTTTTACTCATAAAGCTGCCGGATATTTTCCGACAGCCAAAAGGCAGTGGCATTAAACAAAAATGCCGCTGCCTTTTTTATTTTGTGCTTAAGGGGGCGCGTAAGCGCCATCGAAATATTCGAGTCCACACCATGCAACCCACGAAAATACTGAAATATGCCTCATTGTACGTTCACATCGGGATTGGGGTTTGTAATCCAATATCCAATCAACTGCTTCCTTTTAGAGAGACGGTGACACCGCTCCGGATTTTATGTACAGAATATTCTTATCCGGATTGTATTTATTTAAACTGATATCAAGGTTACCTTGACAAAAGTCTTCATCTATTCCAATTTAATAAAAATTACCATTACAATATTAATGACAGAGGACCATGCATGCTCACCGCTCTTGTAGTCATATTCGTTATCGCCTATGCAGCTATCGCCCTTGAACACCCGCTTAAGGTCAATAAATCCGCTTCAGCTCTCATAGGAGCAGGCCTGCTCTGGACAATCTACGCGCTTCTTACCAGCGATCATGCCTTGGTCGGTACTCAGCTTAATGAATCACTTGCCTCAACCGCACAGATTGTATTCTTTCTGATGGGAGCCATGACAATTGTCGAGGTGGTCGATGCGCATAACGGCTTCGAGGTCATCACATCGCGTATCCGTACCACCAAGCTTTCCACTCTGATGTGGCTGGTCGGTTTTGTCACCTTCTTCCTCAGTTCCATGCTTGATAACCTGACAACCACCATTGTGATGATCTCATTAATGAAGAAGCTGCTCGATAAACACGAAGACCGTCTCTTCTTCGCCGGGATGATAGTCATCGCAGCCAACGCCGGCGGTGCCTGGTCCCCGATCGGCGACGTTACGACCACCATGCTCTGGATCGGAGGACAGATCACCACGCTGGCTATCATGAAGGGGGTCTTTCTGGCGTCATTGGTCAATCTGATTGTGCCGCTGTTGGTCGTTAGCTGGATGCTCAAGGGTCGCGAGGTTGTCAGCCCGCTGAAAGTGGCTTTAAGTGGGAATCGCCACAAAACGACTCCGTTTGAACAGAACCTGATGTTCTGTATGGGGCTTGGTATCCTCGTCTCCGTACCGATATTCAAAACGATAACCCATCTGCCCCCTTTTATGGGGATCCTCTTCGGTCTCGGTATCCTCTGGATGGTGGGTGAACTGCTCCACTCCAAGAAGGAAGACGAAGTCAAGGAGCACCTGACTCTGGTACATGCTCTCAAGCATATCGATATGAGCTCCATCGTCTTTTTTATCGGTATACTGCTGTCGGTAGCAACACTTGAACATACCCACATCCTGACGTCACTTGCCGAGTGGCTTGATAAGACAGTCGGTCGTCAGGACGTTATTGTCACTATCATCGGCATGGTAAGCTCTATTGTAGACAACGTGCCGCTGGTTGCCGCTTCTATGGGGATGTACAACATGACCTTGAATCCGCCTGACAGTTTCCTGTGGGAGTTTATGGCTTACTGTGCCGGAACCGGCGGTTCAATCCTGATCATCGGGTCTGCCGCAGGAGTTGCGGCCATGGGACTGGAAAAGATCCATTTCTTCTGGTACGTCAAGCGCATCAGTGGTCTGGCGCTGATTGGTTACTTTTGCGGCATTGCTGTGTACATCATCGAGAACAGGATGTTTCACTGAATTTTACGACAGAGCTTATTGATTCAGAGGTGCTTATTTAGGCGAATCTACATTGAAATATGCTGACAGTCCGGTAGAATTAACGGCGGGGAGATTAACTCCCCGCCGTTAATTTTGTGCTCTGGGCTGGACAGCCTTGGTTGTAAGACGGCTTATACAGCAGAGGAGAATCGTCATGCAGTGGCATACCGGCACCCCGGAAGAAGTAATGGAGAAACTCGGATCGTCTTCTTTGGGTCTGGCTGCTGCGGAAGCCCTGAACAGACTGCGTGAGCACGGCCCAAATGAATTAACAGAAACAGCCAAAAAAAATCTGTTCATGATGTTTCTTGACCAGTTCAAGGACGTTATGATCCTGGTATTGATTGTCGCAGCTATCATTTCTGGTGTTATCGGTGAGGCTTCGGACACAATTGCTATTATTGTGATTGTTGTCCTGAATGCGGTTGTCGGTTTTGTGCAGGAATATAGAGCCGAAAAGGCTATGGAACTGCTCAAAAAAATGGCCGGTAACTCCGCACTGGTGCTAAGAGATGGGAGTCCTGTCACTATTCCGGTTATGCAGCTTGTCACCGGTGATATAGCCATACTGGAGGCAGGGAATATCGTTCCTGCTGATATGAGGTTGATCGAGACTTCCCGATTAATGATCGAGGAGGCGTCTCTGACCGGCGAATCACTGCCCGGCGAAAAAGTCCCCCATATTATCCCAGATGAGCATCTTCCGATCGGTGATCGTAAAAATATGGCGTACAAAGGGACTATCGTAACGTATGGCCGCGGCCGGGGGATAATCGTTGCAACAGGCATGGCGACGGAGCTTGGAAAAATTGCCACCATGCTGCAGGATGAAGAGGAGGTAAGAACTCCTCTTCAAAAAAGGCTCGCGTCCTTTGGGCAGAAACTAGCCCTGGCAGTGCTTGCAATTTGTGCCGTTATTTTTACTGTCGGCATTTTGCAGGGCGAAGCGCCTCTGTTAATGTTGCTGACGGCAATTTCACTCGCTGTAGCTGCGATTCCGGAAGCGCTTCCCGCAGTAGTAACCATTTCACTCGCCATTGGCGCCAAGAAGATGGTGATGCAGAACGCGTTGATCCGGAAGCTTCCGGCTGTTGAAACGCTTGGTTCAGTGACCTACATCTGTTCGGATAAAACCGGTACCCTGACACAGAACAAGATGACAGTCGAAGAAGTCTATACCAGCGGCAAAATGATGATAGGGGAGGGGATAAAACCGGCGGGTTGTACGGAACTGTTTACCGGACTTGCGTTGAGCAATGATGCGGGGCTGGATGCTGATGGTGCAGTGATTGGAGATCCGACGGAAACAGCCTTATATGCACTCGCAAAACTGAAGGGATTTGACAAAGCAGAATTAGAACAGGATTTTCCGAGAATGGCTGAAATACCCTTTGATTCTGACCGAAAGTGTATGACGACGTTCCATAAAATACCCTCAATGCATCCTTTATCGCGCGGTGGAGAAGGTTCATTTGTGTCCTTTACAAAAGGAGCCATTGATGTGCTGTTGGGAAGGTCATTAGTGGAATTAATGTCTGATGGATTTAAAAAAATTGATACAGGAGAACTTCAGAGGGTAAATGACAGGATGTCTGCAGCCGGTTTCAGGGTTCTCGGAATTGCTATGCGGAGATGG
>JAQUCQ010000377.1 GCA_028686145.1 Desulfuromonadaceae bacterium
ATGACAGAAGCAACGTACGAATTGTACGCCAGCCCGACATTTAATGGCACAACAAGCCAACCGCCCGGAGTGTCAAAACTATGTCTCTCCTGCCACGACGGCACAATAGCCCCTGACGCCTTCACTGGCCATGACGGCACAACAACTATAGCAGATGCCGGTAACTTGGGTGTCAACCTCAAGAAGAGTCATCCAATATCCTTTACCTATGATGCCGCCCTGGCGACCGCAGACGGCGAACTGACGGACCCCGGCACACTACCGGCCGGCTGGATCAACAACAGTAAATTCGAATGTTCGTCATGTCACGACGTACACAACAAGACCGGAATCCCCAAAATGTTGCATGCAACCAATACCGGCTCTGCACTTTGCCTGACTTGTCACAAGAAATAAGAAGAGCGTAAGCCTTTGGCCTCATTGAGGCCATGCCTGAACAGGTATGGCCTCTTCAATTCTCAACGACCAGAGTTCTCTTCATATAGGGCTTACTTTATGGCATTCAAGAACCGACTTCTTCTCATTGTTACCATCCTGTTGGCACCTGCCATGCTGATAACCAGTTGCACCTCTGCTCCGCAAATCAGACATGAATCAATATTTTATCCCGCACTGCCTGAGAAGCCCCGCCTGCAGTTTTTGACCGCCATCTCTTCCGAGGATGACCTGACTGATAAGAAGCCTGGGTTTGACGATTTTCTCCTCGGCGGCAAGGAAACCGACAAGACAATGGGACGCCCTTATGCGGCACAAGCGACAAGAGGGAAAATCTATCTGACCGACCGGGTTTCAAACGATATCCTGCAAATCGACCTGCTTAAAAACACGATAAGACCGTTACATGCTGGTGGTCAAGGCACCCTGCAAACACCTTCGGGCATCTGGATAGCTGATGACGGCAGCAAGTATGTTGCTGACCTTAAACGGAAGCAGGTTGTCGTGTATGACAGTGATGACAATTTCGTCACAACACTGGGAGATACAACCAGCCTGGAGCGCCCGGTTGATGTAGCGGTATATGGCGATCGAGTCTATGTCTGTGACATGCAGAAACATCACGTGGTGGTCTTTGATCGCGTTACCGGCAAGCAGTTGTCTACCATCGGCAAACCTGGCGACAAAGAGGGAGAATTCAACCGCCCCACCCATATCACGGTTGACCGGCACGGAAACCTGATTGTTAACGACGCCTTTAACTTCCGAGTTCAGAAGTTTACCCCGGGCGGAAAGTTTATCCGGCAAATCGGCATGGCCGGCAATACGCCTGGCAGCATGGCGCGCCCGAAAGGAGTGGTGACAGATCATGATGGAAACCTGTATGTCGTAGATGCAGCATTTGAAAACGTGCAGATTTTTAATCCGGAAGGGAAGCTGTTGTTGTCTTTCGGTGGTGCCGGACTGGAACCTGGCAGTATGTACCTGCCGGCAGGTATAGCTATCGATTATGTCAATGTCCCCTATTTCCGGAAATACGCAGACGAAAACTTCAAAATCAACTACTTGATTTATGTCTGTAATTTGACTGGCAATAACAGGTTAAACGTCTACGGTTTCGGTGATTGGATCGGGAAATAGCCCGATCATGACCATAAGACATATCACATTATTGTTTTCTTCGGCAGGGCGTTACATGTGGCTGCTGCTGGTTATTCTCTCTATTTTGGCCCTTTCCGGATGTTCGAGACCGACAAGACATCAAGTACTAACTTTTTTCTTTACCGGAGTCCCTCCCTTGGATGAGAACCAGTCTCATCGCTCGGCGGCACTTGACTCTCCGCCAAAAGCAAAGGACCAGGCCGGTAAAATTACTGAAAAAAGCCAAAAAACTCTTCCTTCGGGACACCAGAAAACGGCACCGGTACCGCAGCTGTTTTCCCATACTGTCTGGGCCGCAGGGAACTGTTCAGCCTGTCATGAAGGAGACCGCAGGTTTGGCTTCCAACCGGGGGGGGCGGCAAAAGGCAATGCCGCCCACAAGGTATTTTACAGCGGCGGCGGCATGCCGGGTAATTTGCGCCAGCCAAAGAATAAGATCTGCCCGGCGTGTCACACGGACAAAACCGGTCTGCGGGCAATCAGGGACAATATCTGGCTGCATAACAGCACCGCCAAGGGGGATTGCCTCGCCTGCCATGACGCCCACCAGAGCAAACAGCGCGGTGTACTACGCAGGCCAGCGGAACAGCTTTGTCAGCCATGCCATCCTGCCAATAGACTGGCAGCAATACTGATGCACAACGACACTAACGCCCCCTGTCTTTCCTGCCATAATCCCCACATGGGCAAGGATCGTCACCTGTTGACTCATGACTACCGGGAAGTAAAGTCAGCGGCGAAACGTGAACTGTAATTTTTTCAAGCTGTGTAGCAGGAAGTGGAAATGATCCGCACACTGACATACCACGTTACTGCCTCACTCTTTTTGCTGTCATTTATCTGCAGTGCCGGTGCAGCAGAACAGTTGAGCGCAGACAAAGCCCGAACCCTGTTTGAGGATGAACTTTTCAATATGACCTATGCTACCCACACATCAAAAGGTAAACACGATGAAGCGTTGAAGGTTGCCGGCCAAGCGATCAAAGCCAGGCCGTCAGAACTTGCGTGGCGCGAGAAGGCAGCTGATTCCGCAGAATTAGCCGGTCGTCCGAACCGCGCCCTGCTCTATTGGTTATATCTGGCTGAACTGGGAGATGGCACGGCGAGTCAGTCAGCGCTGCGATTGTCTCGCAGCATGAACGACTTCCACCTGCAATGTTACCTGTTGGAAAAGTTGTTACTGGCAGGTGATGCCGATCCTGAAACATTCAAGGAGTATCTGAAGGTAAGCGAAAAACTGGGGACAGCAAGTGATGCGTATAACCTATTGACGGCCGGATTGCCTTCAGTTGACCGCGAGCTGCTCTTGAAGGAACAGGCGCGGCTGGCAGAATTGCTGGGTAAGCCAAAGGAGGCTGTGAACGCTCTCAACAAACTGGCCCTGATAAGACCGTTAACGCCGGATGAAACCATACTGCAGTCCAAGTTCATATTTTGCCAGGGAGATTTTGAGCGAGACTCGCAGGCGTCCTCCGCGCTGGAAACAAACAACATTGAAACATCCGCAATCTCTGAGCCACGGCGTAGTTTTTCCTGGAACAGCACATCAGGCAAGCAGCCTAAACGGCGCTATTTCCAGGCAGACACTCCGTCAGTGGGGGCACAAATCAAGTATGAATTTGACCAGGAGGTGCGAACCGTCACCGGTCAAAAGACTACTGACAGCTCTCAAATAACCACTGAACGCTTTGATCTGGAGACCAAAGGGTTTGTGTACCATCCGGCGCTACTACTATTCAATTTGAATTTTTCACCTGAATTCAAGCAGAACATACAAAACAGAGCAGAATCAACAAGCAGAAGCGACTCCAACGGCAACAGCTTCAACGCCAACTACCATGCTAATGTTGTGATATTGAGCCAGAAACCAT